>JAGWSB010000039.1 GCA_028876375.1 Chloroflexota bacterium
GGGTAACGGCAGGTCGGGCAGCGGTGCCAGAAGCAGCCGTGGACGAAGACGGCGACCTTGCGGCCCGCCCAGACGAGGTCGGGTCGGATGCCCTCGGCGCGCGCGTTGAGCCGGTACCCGCGCGCTCCGGCGGCGCTGAGGAGCCGGCGCAGGGCCAGCTCGGGCTTCGTGCCTTTGCCGACGTTGCCGACCATCGCGACGCGCGTCGCCAGGGAGCTGGGGTGGGGGTTGCGGCGGTCGGTCGCGACGAGGGGCAGCTCCGCGAGGCGCCGCCGCGAGGTCGGGAGCGGCGTGTACGCCTTGCTCACCCCGCCGAGTATGCCGCCGGCCTAGCGGGTCGCCCTCTTGCGGCGATCGCGCAGCCGCGCGCGCTGGCCCGGCGTCGCCGAGAGCCGGCGGGACATGAGGTGGGCCGCCTCGACGACGAGCGGCGTGTGGCGCTCGACCATCGGCTGCACGCGCGCCGTCGGCCCGGCGATGGCGATGGACCCGTGGATGTCGTCGCGGACGAAGACCGGCGCGGCGATGCTCGACGCGCCCGGGACGCGTTCGCCCGTCGTGACGGCGTAGCCCTGCGCGCGGATCTTCTTCAGCTGGGCGACGATCGCCGCGATCTCCGCGCGCGGGAGGCCGTACGCCTTGAGCGTCGACGCCGCGATCTCCTCGGGCAGGTAGGCGAGGATGGCGCGGCCGGCCGCGCCGAGGTGGAGCTGGTAGCGCGAGCCGACCTGCGCCAGGAGACGCAGCTCGCTGGGCGCCTCGATCACGTACGCGCACACGCGCACGGGGCCCTCGAGGTAGCTGAAGGTCACCGTCTCGCCGGTGCGTTTGGCCAGGTCCATGAGCGGCGCGCCGACGATGTGCTCGCTGCTCAGCTGCCGCCGCGCGATGGAGCCGAGCTGGAGGATGCGCGGACCGAGCGTGTACCGCCGGCTGCTCGGATCCTGGTACACGTAGCCTTCCTTGAGGAGCACGCCGAGCGCGCGGAACGCGGAGCTGCGCGGAACGCCGCTGTACTCGACGAGCTGGGACGCCGTGAGCTCGTCCATGCCTCTCTCGAAAGAGCGCAGGATCTCGATGAGCGCCATCCGTCCGACCTTCCGCCGAGGATCGACGCGGGCCTTCGGCGTGAGCGAGACTAACAGTCTCATCCGATGGGCCTCTACCTGCTCAAGCGGCTCCTCCTCGCCGTGCCCGTCCTCTTCGGGATCACTCTCCTCGTCTTCATCGCGCTGCGGCTCGCTCCGGGCGACCCCGCGCTCTATCTCGCGGGATTCGACGCCGACGGCGCGACGGTCCAGGCGATCCGCGTCGAGAACGGCCTCGACAAGCCGCTCCCGGAGCAGTACGTCGTGTGGCTCGGCAACCTGGCGCACCTCGACCTCGGGCGCTCGGTGACGACGCGCGAGCCGGTCGCGCGCGAGCTGGAGATGCGCTACCCCATCACCTTCAACCTCGCCGTCGCGGCCACGCTGCTCGCGACGGTCGTCGGCGTCGCCGTCGGCGTCGTCGCGGCGCGCTTCCAGCGCACCTGGATCGACTACGGGCTCATGGGCCTGGCCATGGCCTGGCTCTCGGTGCCGAACTACGTCCTCGGCCTGCTCCTCATCCTGCTGTTCGCCGTCACCCTCGGCCTCCTCCCGGCCGTGGGCGCGAGCAAGCCCGTCGACTACATCCTTCCGGTCGTCACCGTCGCCGCCGTCGGCGCCGGGATGCTCGCGCGGCAGACGCGCGCGGCCATGCTCGAGGTCCTCAGCCAGGACTTCATCCGCACGGCGCGAGCGAAGGGGCTGGCGGAGCGGCACGTGCTCGCGCGCCACGCGCTGCGCAACGCGCTCATCCCCGTCCTCACCACCATCGGCGTGGTGTTCGGGAACCTCATGGCCGGGACGGTGATCGTCGAGAGCGTGTTCGGCGTCCCCGGGATCGGGAAGCTGATGGTCGACCGCATCCTCGCGCGCGACTACCCGACGGTGCAGGGCGCGGTCCTCTTCATCGCCTGCAGCTACGTGTTCGTCAACATCCTCGTCGACCTCGCGTACGTCGCCGCGGACCGGCGCGTACGGCTGAGCTGACCTCGGCGGCGGTCGCACGACCGCCGACCCGTGGCGTCGCCGGACCCGCCGCGGACGAGCGGATCTCGTCGCGCCCCTCGCTCCTCGCGCGGTTCGCGCGGCACCGCGCCGGCCTCGTCGGGCTCATCGTCGTGGGGGTGCTCTTCGGGCTCGGGTCGATCGCGCCGTGGGTCGCGCCGTACGATCCGCTCGCCGCGAACGTGCGCATCCAGCTCCAGGGGCCCTCGGCGGTCCATTGGCTGGGCACCGACGAGCTGGGGCGCGACATCCTCAGCCGGCTCCTCTACGGCGCCGCGCTCTCGCTGCGCGTCGGTCTCCTCGCCGTCGCCGTCGGGATGGGCGTCGGCGTCCCGCTCGGCGCGCTCAGCGGCTACTACGCCGGCGCGTTCGACCTCATCGGCCAGCGCCTCGTCGACACGCTCCAGGCCTTCCCGGGGATCCTCCTCGCCCTGCTCGTCGCCGCCGTCGCGGGTCCGCGCCTGGAGTGGACGATCGGCGTCCTCGGCGTGCTCTCCATCCCGGTGTACACGCGCCTCTGCCGCGGCAGCGTCCTCCAGACGAAGCAGCTCTCGTACGTCGAGGCGGCGCGCGCCGTCGGCTGCGGGGAGGCGCGGGTCATCGTCCGCCACGTCCTCCCGAACTCGCTCGCGCCGGTGATCATCCAGTCGTCGATCCAGTTCGCGCTCTCGGTGCTGCTGCTCGCCGGCCTCGGCTTCCTCGGCCTCGGCGCCCAGCCCCCGACGCCGGAGTGGGGGTCGATGCTCGCCCAGGGGCGCGTGTACATGCGGACGAGCCCGCACATGGTCATCTTCCCGGCGCTGGTCATCTCGATCGCCGTCCTCGCGCTCAATCTCGTCGGCGACGCGCTACGCGACGCCCTCGACCCGCGCGGCGCGGACGCCTGAGCGCGGGCCGCGATCAGGCGCGCTCGAGCACGTAGAGGTCGCTCGACAGGCGATCCACGGCGTAGATGAGGCCGCGCTCGTCGGCGTAGACGTCGTTCACCTGCGCGACGCTGCTGGTCACGTCCGCCGGCGGCAGCGCGCTGAGGCGATCGCCGCCGGTGTCCGTCACGTGGGTCGCGCCCTCCGCGCGCCTTCCGGGCGCGTCGGGGATGAAGAAGGCCGTCTCCCGCGGGTGGAGCGGGTCGGCGATGTCGTAGATGCGCACGCCGGCGCTGAAGAAGGATCCGACGATCTCCTGCTCCGAGTGCCACGCGCCGGGGATGGGCTCGTTCTCGTGGAGGTTGTGGGTGCCGAAGCGCCCGCCGCGTCGCGCGAACCGGCGCACGTCGGGAAGCGGGCCCGTGCCGACGGGCAGGATGTTCCCCTCCACCGAGACGTCCATGATCCACAGGACCTTCGGGTGATCCTCCCCGTTCGGGAGGTGCGCCTCGTCGCTCACCGCGAGGAGCTTGCGCTGGAAGAGCGGGACGACGGTGTGCGCGGAGAAGGGCTGGAAGTTCAGCCAGGCGAGGACGCGCGGGCGGCCCGGCTGCGCGACGTCGAGGATGTACAGCCCGCCGTCCTCGTACGCGACGTAGCAGCGATCGGGCCGCTCCGGATAGCACATGACGTTGTGGGCGCGGTACCCGAGCTCGAAGCGCCGCCCGTGGGGGTTGCGGGGCGGGGGAGGCGCGGCGTCGCCGACGCGCGTCCCGGGGACCCACCAGCGTCCGATCTCCTTGGGGCGGACCGGGTCGGCGACGTCGAGGATCATCACGCCCTGGTGGTCGAGCGGGTGCGACGGCTCGAAGTCGCGGAACCCCGTGCTGGCGAAGACGCGGTCACCGACCAGCCACACGCGGTGCGTGCCGATCGACCGCGGGCCGGAGGTGTCGACGAACGACAGCGACCGCGGCCGCGCCGGATCGCTGACGTCGAAGAGCTCGATGCCCGCGGGCTGGCGGTCGAAGTGCCGGCACTGGTAGGCGACCGCCAGGAGGTCGCCGGAGGCGTTCAGCGACAGCGAGTTGGCGCGCGCGTCCTCGTGATCCATCCGCGCGTCGCTCTGGAAGACGACGACGGGGCGCCGCGGATCGGTGACGTCCACCGTGCTGAAAGCGTGAGGTGCCCAGACGTGCGCGACGAAGAGGAAGCGGCGGGATCCGCGCGCGACGAGGGCCATGCCCTCGCCGCCGAAGGCCCGGTCGCCGAGGTCGCCCTGTCCGAGAAGGCGTAGGCCCTTCGCTTCCACCGAGACCTCCGACGCGGCCGTGTTGGGACGAGTCTCATAAATGAGACTGACCGTCTCGATCCGCTTGTACGATACTGCGCTGCCATCGTCGACCGCTTCGGACGGGCCTGGAGGAGGGACCGCATGTCGCGCGTAAAGCTCTTCCTCGCGCTGCTGCTCGCGATCGTTCTCGTCTCGTGCGCCTCGACCGCTCGACCGGGTGGATCGTCGGCGCCGTCCGCGTCCCGAACGCCGCGCAGCGGCGGGACGCTCAACGTCGCGCTCTCGCAGTACGTGTCGCCGCTCGACATGATCCGCATGACCGCGAACCAGACGACGCTCGCGGCGATCATGTACGAGACGCTCTACGACCAGAAGGCGGACGGGGGCGTCGTCCCCGGACTCGCGGAGAAGACGAACGTCTCCTCCGACGGCCTCACGTGGAGGATCACCCTCCGCTCCGGCGTCACGTACCACGACGGGACGCCTTTCGACGCGGAGTCGGTGAAGTGGAACCTCGACTTCCGCAAGACCCACCCGACCTTCACGCTGAAGAGCCAGATGGCGCCCATCAAGGCGGTCAAGGCCGTCGACAGCAAGACGGTCGAGCTCGACCTCAGCGCGCCGACGCCGGCCCTCTCCGTCATCCTCGCCAGCCCGCTGTTCTCGATGGAGAGCCCGACGGCGTACCAGAAGTACCCCTCGGCCGACGAGTACCAGCGCCACGCGGCGGGCACCGGCCCCTTCAAGCTCGACGGCGTCCCCAGCGAGGCGCAGACGGTGTTCGTGCGGAACGACGCCTACTGGGGGCCGAAGCCGTACCTCGACAAGATCGTGTGCCGGCTCATCCCCGACCCGTCCGCGCGCATCGCCGCGCTCGAGGCCGGCGACGTGAACGTCGCCGAGACCCTTCCCGACTCCGAGTACGCGCGCCTCAGGGCCGAGGCCGGCATCACCGTCGACGTGACGCAGGTCCCGGCCTCGCAGATCGCGCTTTGGTTCAACTTCGCGAGCCCGCTGACGAAGCAGAAGCAGGTGCGCCAGGCCATCGCCGAGGCGCTGGACCGCGGCTCCTACCGCTCGATGCTCAAGGAGCTCGGCGCCGATCCACCGCAGACGATCGTGCCCGAGCAGTTCCGCGGGGCGGCGAGGTCGTCGACGGTCTACCCCTACGACCTGGCCAAGGCGAAGCAGCTCCTGGCCGATGCCGGGGTCAAGCCGGGCACGCGCATCACGGTGATCCTCCAGAACACGCCGCAGCTGTATCTCGACCTCGGCCAGCTGGTGAAGCAGGACCTCGACAAGCTCGGCTTCGACACGCAGCTCCGCTTCACCGACATCTCCGGCTGGCTCGCTGACATGACGCTGGCCGCCGACAAGTCGGCAGACCGCTGGCAGCTGTCGATCGCGCAGGAGGGCGGGAGCTACCTCGACGCGGAGTCGATCCTCTTCCGCTTCTTCCCGACGAGCGCCGACGCGCCGAAGGGCAGCAACTGGACCCACTACAGCAACGCGCAGGTCGACCAGCTCCTCGCCCAGCAGGCCAAGACGGTCGACGCGGCGGAGCGCGACAAGCTCCTCGCGCAGATCCAGGGGATCCTCTGGAACGACCTGTCCGGGTATCCGCTCCTCGCGAGCAAGGTCTACTACGCGCACTCGGCCTCGGTGCACGGGATCGAGGCCGTCTACCTGCGGCCCGCGTTCCTCCGCTATGACGCCGCCTGGATCGACCAGAAGTGAGCTAAGGGGTGTCGGCGACCACCGTGTTGCGGAGGACGCCGACACCCTCGATCTCGACCTCCACGACGTCGCCCGGTCCCATCGGCGACACGCCGGCGGGGCTCCCCGTCGCGATGAGGTCGCCCGGGAGCAGCGTCATCGTGCGCGAGATCTCCGAGACGATCGACGCGATCGAGCGGGTCATGTCGGCGAGCGTGGCGGATTGCCGCACCTCGCCGTTCACGCGGCACTCGATCCGCGCGCGCCGCAGGTCGACGCCCTCGGTCACGATCCATGGCCCGCAGCAGCCGAACGTGTCGATCGACTTCGCCTTCTGCGAGAAGAGCGGGCTCTTCATCTGGATGTCGCGTGCGCCGCAGTCGTTGTAGCAGGTGACGCCGAAGATCGACCCCCACGCGTCGGCCTCGGAGACGCGCTTCGTCCGCTTTCCGATCACCACGCCGAGCTCCGCCTCGTGGTCCAGGCGCTGCACGAACGCCGGCTTGACGATCTTGCCCTCGGGGTCGTTGAGGACGATCGGAGCGCGCATCCCGAAGATGAGCTCGCCGGCGGCGCTCTCGAAGCCGTGGTGCTGGAGCAGCTCCTTCGCCTCCGACGCGTGCTCGCTGTACGTCACGCCGCAGGCGACGATCTTGCTCGGCGTCACCGGGCACAGGAGCTTCACGCTGGAGAGGGGGACACGCACGCCCGTCGGCTGGGCCGCGCCCGCCCAGGGGGCTCCGCTCAGCTCCGACACGACCGCGTCATCGACGCGTCCGAAGTGGATGTCGCCGCCGTGCTCGTACCGGACGTACTTCGTCATGCCATACTCCCCAGCGTTCTGACGCACGGCATCCTACCTGGCGAATGAGATAAGCAGTCTCAGATATGGGACTTGGAGCGATGTGGTGAGCAGGATCGTCGATCTCTCGCAGCCGCTGTCCCGGCGCTCTCCGCGTTCGGTCGATCACCCCGAGGTCGAGTTCAAGACGCTGCGGACTTTCGTGACGCATTCGAGCCAGACGCACACCGTCTACACCTCGGTCCACACCGGCACGCACATGGACGCTCCATCGCTCTACTTCAAGGACGGCAAGAACATCGACGAGATCCCCGTCGGGCGTCTGTTCGGACCGGGCGTGATCCTCGACATGACGCGCGACGACTGGGGGATCATCACCGGCGACGACCTCGAGAACGCCCGGCCGCGCGTCGAGCGCGGAGACATCGTGATGCTCCACACCGGCTGGCACCGCTTCTACTTCGACGACCAGGAGCGCTACTACCTGAAGACGCCGGGCGTCGACAAGAGCGCGTGCGACTGGCTCGTCGAGCGCAAGGTCAACGTCGTCCTCGGCGAGGGTCCCGCCGCGGAGCACTTCTTCATGCACAGCACGCGCTGGCGCACGCTGCGCCCCGACGTCGTTGGCAAGCTCGAGTTCGACGCCGCGCGCTTCCCGCAGGGCTACTTCCACACCGCGCTGCTGCGGAACGACATCCTCATCATCGATCAGGCCGGCGGACAGGTGGACGAGATCGTCGGGCGGCGCTGCCAGATCGGCGTCATGCCGATCATGTACGAGGGCGTCGAGGCCGCGCCGGTCCGCGCGTTCGCGGTCGTCGACCAGTGACGGAGACGCCGCGCGTCCTCTACCAGTCCTTCGGCCCGCCCGAGAACAAGGACTACCTCGACCGCCTCCAAAGGACGGTCGCCGTCGCCGGCGAGACCTTCGGCGTGCGCGTCGAGATCGCGGCGCTCACGCGGACGCTCCTCACGCAGAAGCAGCACCGCGCGTTCCACCTCGCGGCCGGCGCGCACCTGCTCGAGCAGGTGTACGCCTCGCAGGCGCAGGGCTACGCCGCGGCGATCGTCGGGAACATCCAGGACCCGGCGCTCTACGAGTGCCGGCAGGTGTGCCGCATCCCGGTCGTCGGCCTGCTCGACAGCGCCCTCGCGGTGTCGCGCGCGTTCGGGACGTCGGTCGGGCTCATCACGACCTCGGCGCTCACCATCCCGCTCCTGCGCGAGCGCGTGCGGCAGTACGGCGACGACGCCCGCGCCGTGTCGTGGCGCACGATCGAGATCAAGCCGCCCGAGCTGCTCGCGGCCTTCACGAACGCCGAGCGCGGAAACGACGTCTGGCAGCGGTTCGTGTCCGCGGCCCGGCGGGCGGCATCGGACGGCGCGGAGCAGCTCGTCCCAGCGTCGGGGATGCTCGCGAGCTACCTGTGCGCGCGCGCGGGCGACACCGCGGGATGGGACGTCGGCGCCGGAGCGCCCGTGCTCAACCCGGTGTTCACCGCGGTCGCCCACGCCGCGAGCGCGGCGGGCCTGGCGCGCGCGGGACTGCCGATCAGCCGCACGGGGACGTACTCGTCGCCGAGCCCCGAGGCGCTGAAGGAGTTCTTCCGGACGTGATCGAGAACGGCCTCCGCCTCCTCGCGCGGCACGACCTCGGTGGCGCGCCGAACGCCGGCGAGGGCATCGCGCTGAAGGTCGCGAAGAACGGTCGCCGCTACCTCTACGTCGCACACGAGAACCCGCCGGCGGCGGTCTCGGTCCTCGACGTGACCGAGCCCGCGCGGCCGGCGCTGGTGGCGCAGACGAAGGCCGCGCACGCGGACGTCCGCTCGAACTCGCTCTCGCTCCACGGCGACGTCCTCCTCGTCGCGAGCCAGACGAAGAGGGCGGGTCAGACGCCCGCCGGCGTCCACCTCTACGACGTGTCCGATCCGACGACGCTACGCGAGATCGCCTTCTTCGACACCTCGGGACCCTGCTCACGCGGCGTGCACTTCGTCTCGAGCCTCGACGGCGAGTACATGCACCTCTCGACCGGCGCGGCCGACTTCGAGCCGAACGACGAGAAGGACGATCAGTTCTACGTGGTCGTCGACATCCGCGACGTCACGCACCCGCGCGAGGTGGGGCGGTGGTGGCTGCCGGGACAGCGCCGCGGCGACGACGCGGCGCTGGTCCGGCACCGCGCGCCCAAGCTCGACGCCGGCTTCCGGCTGCACCATGCGCTCTGCTACCCGGAGCGCCCGGACCGCGTCTACCTCGGCTACATCGACGCCGGCGTCATCGTTCTCGACGTCGGCGACCGCTCGCGGCCGCGCCTCGTGAGCCGCCTCGACTACCACCCGCCGCTCCCCGGCTTCACGCACACCGTCGTGCCGCTCTTCTCGCGCGGCCTCCTCGTCGTCACCGACGAGGCCTCCGGCAAGTACGGCGACGACGGCTACGACTGGCCGAAGCGGATCTGGATCGTCGACGCGCGGGAGGAGACGAACCTCGTCATCCTCTCGAGCGCGCCGGACCCCGACGGTCGTGCGGAGCTGCACCGCGTCGGCGGGCGCATCGGCGCGCACAACATCCACGAGAACGAGCCGTCGCCGGGGACGGCGCATCTCGAGAACACCGTCGTCGCGACCTGGTTCAGCGCCGGCGTGCGCGTCTACGACATCCGCGACCCCTTCCGCCCCGAGGAGATCGCCGCGTTCCTGCCGGAGACCCCGGCGGGACAGCGCGGCTGCCGCATCAGCGACGTGTTCGTGGAGGACCGCGGGATCGTGCACGCCTTCGACCGGCAGCGCGGCGGCCTCTACACGCTCGAGTACACGGGAAAGGAGCCGCTCTCATGACCCGACCGACCATCGCGGGCAAGCGCGTCTACGACCTCACCCAGCCACTGTCGCCGCGGACGCCGCGGTCGTCCGACCACCCCGAGGTGCGGTTCGAGAACCTGCGCTGGTATTCGCGCAACGGAGTGCACACGAGCACGGCGTACATGTCGGTGCACGTCGGGACGCACGTCGACGCGCCGCTCCTCTATTTCCCGGAGGGGCCGAGCATCGACCAGATCCCGCTGGAGAAGCTCTCCGGGCCGGCCGTCTTCGTCGACGTGCGGAAGGACGACTGGGGCGAGATCGGCCCCGCCGACCTCGAAGCGTCGCCGGAGAGGATCCGCGAGGGCGACATCGTCGTGCTGCGCACCGGCTGGCACAAGCATTACGGGAACGAGGAGCGGTACGTCCTCAAGGCGCCGGGCCTCACCAAGGACGGCTTCGACTGGCTCGTCGCGCGAAAGATCCGGCTCATCGCCTCCGACTCGCCGTCGCCGGAGCACATCTTCATGCGCTCACGGCAATGGCGCGAGCTGCGGCCGGACGTCTTCGGCAAGGTCGAGGTCGATCCCGCCAAGTTCCCGCCGTCGTACGGGCACAAGACGATGTTCCGGGCGGGCATCTGTCTCCTCGAGTGGCTCGGCGGGGAGATCGACGAGGTGCCGCACCGGGCCGAGCTCATCGCGCTCCCCCTCAAGTACGTAGGCGTCGAGGCCGCGCAGGCCGGCGTGATCGCGCTCGCATAGAAGATGAAGGAGTAGGACATGGGCAGAACGTTCGAGTTCCTCAAGGTCGCGGACCGGACCGAGAAGCCGCGCACCAGCGGCCTCACGACGACCGCCGACTTCGGCATGGGCTACAGCTGCGTCGAGTCGGTGCTCGAGATGTGGCACGAGGTCATCGACACCGTGAAGGTGAGCGCGCTGCAGATCACCGCCGACGACAAGGCGGTGCGCCGCAAGATCCAGCTGTACAAGAAGTGGGGCATCGACGTTCAGGTCGGCGGCCCCATCCTCGAGCTCGCGCGGCTCCAGAACAAGGAGAAGGAGACGCTCGAGCGCATGAAGGACATGGGCTACGACTCGCTCGAGATCTCCGCCGAGGCGATGCCGACGCAGCACACCGCGGACGAGGAGAAGCGCTTCGCCGACCTCGCGCTGAAGTACGGCTTCCGCATCCACGGCGAGGTGGGGAAGAAGTTCCCCAGCGGTGACCAGCTACGGCGGAGCCCGACCGAGCTCGACGTCGACGTCGCCGTTCGCCAGCTCCAGATGTACCTCGACCTCGGCTGCGACTTCAGCTACTTCGAGGGGCACGTCCTGCGCGCGATCATCGGCGACAACGCCGAGCACGCCGACGAGCGCGGCTGGCAGATCGTCGAGATGGCCAAGCGCGCCGGGGTGGACAAGATCGTCTTCGAGGTCCCCTTCACCTACCTCTCGTACGCGTCGAAGCGGATCCTCCAGCACTGGCTCGTCATGACCTTCGGCCCGAACGTGAACGTCGGCAACGTCCAGCTCGACGAGATCGCCGAGCTCGAGACCGTCCGCCTCGGCATGTTCCCCGTCTTCGGCGGCGTCGGCGGCGGCGACCACCCGTTCATCGCCTCGTCGGCCGCGCACGGCGGGCACGCGGCGAAGGACTGGTGGCGGATCGAGGAGCCGGCGCCGGCCGGACGGCGGTAGCGTCGACCCGCGCATGAGCGGGATCCCGATCGACATACAAGGGCTCGAGGTGCGGTATCGAGCGCAGGAGACCAACGAGGTCGCCGCGCTCGACCGCATCGACCTCTCCGTGCCCGCGGGCGAGCTCGTCGCCATCCTCGGCCCCAGCGGCTGCGGGAAGACGACGATGCTCAACGTCCTCGCCGGCTTCATCCCCTATGCCGGGCGGGTGACGATGGGCGATCGCCCTCCCGGGCGGCGGCGCGACATCGGCTACCTCTTCCAGCGCGACACGCTCCTGCCCTGGCGGTCGCTCGCCTCCAACGTCGGCTTCGCGCTCGAGGTGCGCGGCGTCGACGCGCACACGCGCGCGGTCCAGGCACGCGCGATGCTCGACCGGCTCGGGCTCGGCGGATTCGCCGACGCCTACCCGCACGAGGTCTCGGGCGGCATGGCCAAGCGCGCCGCCCTGGCGCAGGCCCTCATCCACTCGCCGCCCCTGGTCCTCCTCGACGAGCCGTTCGGCGCCCTCGATGCCTTCACTCGCGCGTCCGTCGAGCAGGACCTCCTGCAGCTCCTCGCGCAGAGCGGCGCGACCGCGCTGTTCGTCACGCACAACCTGCAGGAGGCCATCGCCCTCTCCGACCGCGTCATCGTCATGTCCGCGCGTCCGGGCCGCGTCATCGGCGACCACGCCATCGACCTTGCGCGGCCGCGCGACGTCCTCGAGGTCCAGTACACGGAAGCGTTCGCGCGCTTCGAGCGGGAGATCTGGTCGCAGCTCCGCGGGCAGGTGGTCGCGTGAAGGCGCACGCGCGCGGCCTCGCCCTTCTCGGGGGGCGCATCGCCCTCTACGCCGGCCTCCTCGTCGTGTGGGAGGTGCTGGCGCGCGTGCACGTCATCGACACCTTCTTCTTCCCCGAGCCGTCGAAGGTCGCGGCCGACCTCGGCGAGCTCGCCGCCAAGGGCGACATCGTCCGCGAGGCCTGGGTCACGACGGTCGAGATGCTCGTCGGCCTCGTCGTCGGCTCGATCGGCGGGATCGCCATCGGGCTCGTCCTCGTCCGCGTCGCGCTCCTCGAGCGGCTGGTCGGGCCGCTCGTCTACTTCCTCTACAGCCTTCCGCGGATCGCGCTCGCGCCGCTGTTCCTCGTCGCCTTCGGGCTCGGCCTTGGATCGAAGATCGCGACCGTGATCTTCACGGTCTTTTTCGTCCTCCTCATCAACACCGTCGCCGGCGCCCGCAGCGTGAGCAACGACTACGTCCGCGGCGCACGCGCCCTCGGCGCGACCGAGAGCCAGATCGCGTGGAAGATCCTCGTGCCGGGGACGATCGCCTGGATCTTCTCCGGCCTGCGCCTCGCGGTGTCGCTCGCGTTCCTCTCCGCGGTCGTCGCCGAGTTCGTCGGCTCGACCGGGGGGTTCGGCTATCGCCTCCAGCTCGCGGCCGTGTACTTCAACACCGTCGAGATCTTCGCCTGGCTCTTCGTCCTCGGCGTGTTCTCGGTGCTCGTCAGCGCGATCGTCGGCGTTTTCGAGCGCCGCGCGCTGCGCTGGCGGCCCGAGACGATGCGTTGACCCGATACCGGCGCACCGTTCGTGCGAATGGAAGGGAGATGTACATGAAGCTCTGGAACAGGATCCCCATCGCGGTGGCACTCGTCGGCCTCCTCAGCGGCGCCTGCGGAGGGACGGCGACACCCTCGGCGAGCCCGGCGGCCCCGTCGGCCGCGGCATCGGCCGCGGGCAGCGCGACACCCTCGAAGCCCGCCGTCATCTCCGAGCAGAAGCTCGTCATCGGCGCGAGCGGCTCCCTCACGTGGCTGCCGATGCGCGTCGCGGTCGACCAGGGCTACTTCAAGGACGCAGGACTGCCGAACGTCTCGTTCACGCTCATCGACTCGGCGCCGGCCGCGGCGAACGCCCTCGCCGCGGGCGACGTCCAGTTCGCGGGCCTGGCATTCGAACGCGCGGTCCTCTCGACCATCGGCGGCAAGGGCGTCCAGTGCATCGTCTCCATCCAGGACACCCCGCCCTCATCGGTCGTCATCCCGGCCAACTCCAGCATCAAGCCCGGGGACTGGGCCGCGCTCAAGGGCAAGACGATCGGCGTCGTGCAGGGCGGCTGGGCCGAGATCGTCCCCAAGTACTTCCTGCAGAAGAACAAGATCGACCTCAACGACGTGAAGTTCACGAGCACGCCGAACACCGCGGCACAGGTCGCCGCGATCAAGAGCGGCCAGGTCGATGCCGTATCGGGGATCGAGCCCTCGCAGCGCCAGGCGATCATCGAGGGCTCGGCGAAGATGTTCTACGACCTCGAGGACCCGGCGAACATCCAGAAGGATTGGCCGACGCCGTTCCAGGCGACGTGCCTGCAGGCGAAGGCCGACTTCGCGAAGGCCAACCCGCAGATCATGACGGCGATGCAGACGGCGATCGCCCGCGCCCTCAAGGAGATCCACGCGAACCCGGACATCGCCGTCAACGTCGCGGTCAAGGATTCCCCCAAGACGGACAAGCGGATCTTCCAGGACTCGGTGAAGGCGCTCCTCAACGCGTGGTCGAAGGACGGCTCGCTCTCCGAGGCCGCCATCACCAACGTATCGAAGCTCCTCGTCGACTACAAGATCATTCCCAAGGCGCTCCCCTACAGCGACGTCGTCTTCACCGCTAAGTAGCGCGCGCGCGAGCCGGTGACCGCTAGGCGGTCACCGGCTCGCAGTACGCCTCGAAGGCGCTCGTCCAGGTCGCGCGCAGGTCGGGGTCGATGGCGTAGGCCTCGTAGCCGTCGCGCGCCGCGATGAAGTCGAGCGCTCTTCTGCCCATGGCGAAGGCGGCCGTCGCGTATACGTCGGCGACGACGATGTCGGGACCGACGACGGTGAGGCTGAGGAGCTCGGTCGCCGGCCGGCCGGTGTGCGGGTCGTCGATGTGCGCGCCCTTCTCGTACGTGCCGCTCGTCGCGACCGCCAGGTCGTAGGCGAGGACGACGCGCGCGACCTTGTCGCGCTCGACGGGGTGGCGGATGCCGATGCGCCACGGCTCGCCCGGCGCGCGCTCGCCGCGCGTGCGCACGTCGCCCGCGGCGTCGACGAAGTAGCGCGCGAAGCCTCGCGCGTCGAGGATGCGGCAGGCGCGGTCGATGGCCCAGCCCTTCACCAGCCCCGAGGGGTCGAAGCGCGCGCCGCGCCAGGCGCTGAAGTAGCCGTCGGTCGCGGCCTCGTAGCGGCGGCAGAGCGCGACGACGTCGGCGAGCTCGCCGTCGGCGCGCGCGAGGTCGAGCGCGCCGGCGTTGACGCGGCTCACCAGGCTGTCGCCGCGGAAAGGGCTGTACGCCGCGTCGATGCGCTCGAGCTCGGCGTACAGCGCGTCGAGCGCGGCCGCCGCGTCCGGCCGCTCGTCGCGGAGATCGGCGGTGACGGGCATGCCCATCACGTCGCGGACGCGGCGCACGTCGTCCCCTAGTTGTTCTGGAGCGCGGACTGAAGCGACTGTCCGTACGCCATGCTGGTGTACGTCGCGCCCGAGATCACGTCGATGTTCGCGCTCTGCGCCTGGATGGCCTCGCTGCGGAGCATCGGCCCGGCGACCTGGCTGATGTAAGCGGAGCGCGCGCGGTCGAAGGGCAGCTGGAGCGGCTGCACGTCGACGATGCGCTTGCCCTGTATGGTCACGCGGACCTGGACCTGGCCGAAGATCGTGTCGACGGTCTTGCCGGTGACCGTCTTCGTCCCGCCGGACTGCGCGACGGCGACGGGAGCGGAGGTGGGGGCCGGCGTGCGCGCGGGCGCGGGAGCGCCGACGGGCGCGTCGTCGTCCGACACGGCGATGCGCGGAGGCGGCGTCGGGCTCGGCGAGGCGCTGCCCGCCGGCGTCGGCTTGTAGCCGACGAGGAGAGCGACGCCGGCGACGGTCGCGGCGAGCGCGCTCACTGCTCTCTTCATCAGAACCGGAACACCTCCGTATGGATGTGACGGTAGGGCACCTCGAGCTGACGGAGGGCGGCGCGCACCGCGTCCATCATCCCGATCGGACCGCACAGGTAGACCTCGCGCTCGATGAGGTCGGGCACCAGGCGGCCAAGGTTCTGCGCGCGCAGCCAGTCGCCGCCGCGCCGCCCCTGCGTGTCGCGGTCGCTGAGCAGGTAGTCGACGCGCACGCCGTGCTCCGACGAGAGGCGGTCGAGCTCGTCGCGCAGGGCGACGTCGGCGCTGCGCCGCGCGCGGTAGAGCAGCCGCACGTCGACGCCGTCGCGCGCGAGGTCCTCGGCGAGGACGCGCAGCGGCGTGATGCCGATGCCGCCGGCGATGAGGAGCGCCTTCTCGCGCGTCGTGGTCGTGCTGGTGAAGCGCCCGAAGGGCCCCTCGAGGAGGACGGGCGTGCCGACGCGGACGCTGCTCATGGCCGTCGTGAAGTCGCCGCTCCTCTTCACCGTGAGGCGGAGGTGCTTGCCGTTCGGCGGGAGCGAGAGGGTGAAGGGGTGCGCCTCCCACCAGCGGCGGCCGTCGAGGAAGCGCCACACCGCGAACTGACCCGGCTCGAAGGCGAAGGCCGCGAGGTCGCGCCCGCCGACGTAGAGCGAGACGGCCTTGTTCCCCTCGCGCTCGACGCGCTCGACGCGGAAGCGGTGGCGCGCGTAGAGGCGCAGCGGCGCGACGAGGCGGTAGAAGAGGAGACACGCGCCGACGGCGCCGTACATCGCCCACCAGTACCAGACGAAGACGGGGTTGCCGAGGAAGTCGGAGCCCGTCGCGAGCTCGTGACCGAAGGCGAGGAGGACCGCGAGGTAGGCGTAGAGGTGCACGAAGTACCAGGTCTCGTACGCCATGTGCCGCCGCACGATGGCGATGGAAAGCACGGTGACGGCGACGAGGAGGACGAGCGCGACCATCGCCGCGAGGAGCCCGTCGTAGTGCTGCGCGAAGTCGACGAGCTGCGCGACGAACGAGACCTTCGCCGTGCTCGCGTAGCCCATCGTCTGCGTCACCGCGTGCGCGAGGAGGAGCGTGAGCGCCGCGTAGCCGTTCCAGCGGTGGAGGCCCATGAGCGTCTCCATCCCGAGAGAGCGCTCGAGCCAGGGGACGCGCGACATGAAGAGGAGCTGCCACAGGACGAGGTAGGTGCCGAGGAGCGCGGTGAGGCGTCCGATCTGGTTGAGCTCGTCGGCCGAGCTGTTGACCGGCTGCGATCCCGTCGCGCGCAGCCACAGGAGGAGGATCAGCGCGGCGTTGCCGAAGAAGAGGAGCGCGATCGCGCCGCCGCCGGCGCCCCCGCGCCGCTCGGGGCGCGCGGACTCGTCGACGATCACCGCCGTGGGCGCCGCAGGCACGGGTCCCATGATCGCAGGGGCGGACTAAGAGCGGCCTAAGAAAGTGATCGTTCCGTTAGCTCTTAGGGCGCTCTCACCCGCGGGCGTATCCCTTGCGGGAGGCTGTGCGTACACATGAATGACATGAACTCCTACCCCCCCTCCTCCATTGAGCCGTCCGAGGCCGCGCCGGCACCCGCCTTCCCGCCGGCGCCTCGGACGCCTCACCGCAGCCCCTGGTCGGAGCTCGGCCGCCTCGTCGCCGCCCTCGCCGTCGGCCTCATCGTCGGCGTCTCGGTGATGGGCGCGGCGAGCCGCGGCGGCCTGTCCCTGCCGTCGCCGGCCGTCGCCGTCCTCGGGCAGACCTCGCGTGCGTCGCAGAACTCCGACGCCGCGGTCGCCGCGATCAAGGACGTCATCCAGAAGGCCAACGACGAGCAGGCGCAGGCGATCGCGAACAACGACCCCGGCGTCATGCGCGACACGGCGACGCCGTCGCACTACCAGGAGCTCATCCAGACCAACCAGGACCTCACCTCGGCGGGGATCACGAGCATCAAGCTCACGAACCTGCGCTGGGGCACGATCTCCGTGAGCGGGTCGAACGCGAAGGCGACGACCTACGAGACCTGGCAGTCGACCTTCTCCGACGGCTCGATCGACCGCAGCACCGATCAGAACGACTACAGCCTCGTCCTTCAGAACGGGAAGTGGGTCGTCAGCGGCGACGACCAGCCGGGGCAGGGCGACACCGGCTCGACGCAGCCGAGCGCTCCGAACCCGAACGTCGCGCCCATCAGCCCCGGCCGCAACACGTCCTCCAACTGGTCCGGCTACGCCGCGACCGGCGGGACGTTCACCTCGGTGACCGGCACGTGGACCGTGCCCGACCCCTCGGCGACGACCGCCGGCGCGGACGCGACGTGGGTCGGCATCGGCGGCGTCGGCTCGCACGACCTCATCCAGGCCGGCACGGAGACGACGGTCACGGGCGCGGGCTCGGCGCGCTTCGACGCGTGGATCGAGATGCTCCCGCGCTCGCAGCAGATCGTGCCGCTCACCGTCTCGCCGGGCGACAGCGTGACCGTGACGATCACGCAGCAGCAGGGCGACCAGTGGGCGGTCTCACTCAAGGACAACACCAGCGCTCAGACGTACGACACGACCGTCACGTACGCCTCGACGAACTCCTCGGCCGAGTGGGTCGAGGAGGCGCCGAGCGGCGGACGCCGCATCCTGCCGCTCGACGATTTCGGCACGGTGAGCTTCAGCGCGGCGCGGGCCACGGCCAACGGGAAGACGCTGACGGTCGCGCAGGCCAACGGTCGGGCGCTGACGATGATCAACAGCGCGCACCAGCCGCTGGCGCAACCCTCGGCCCTCGGATCCGACGGCTCGAGCTTCACCATCACGCGGACGGCGGCGTCCTCGAACGTCGCGCCTGCGGGCGGCCAGTTCCCCGGCCGGACGCGGCGCGGAGGCTGAGCTCGAGCTAGGCGGCGCCCCCCGCGGCGATGCGCCGCACGACGGTGCGGCGGGCGCGCGTCACGCGCTCGCCGCGCTCGCGCAGCCAGCTCACCAGCGCCACCGCGGACATCGGCCGCGCGATCGAGAATCCCTGGAGCGTGTCGCAGCCGAGCTCGGTGAGGCGCTCCGCCGCTCCGGCCTCCTCGACGCCCTCCGCGACGACCTCGAACCCGAGGTGGTGCCCGAGGTCGATCATCGTCCCGACGATCGCGCGGCTCCGGTCGCGCTCGAGCCCGAGCAGGAGAGATCGGTCGATCTTCATCTCGTCGATCGGCAGCGTGTCCAGGTACGCGAACGACGAGTAGCCGGTCCCGAAGTCGTCAAGCGCGACGCGCACGCCGAGCGAGTGCAGCCCGTCGATCACCGTGCGCGCCCGCCGCGCGTCGGTCATGAGGACCCCTTCGGTGATCTCGACGGTGAGCATCTCGCCGCGGAGCCCCGATGCCGCGAGCGCGTCGCCGACGCCGTCGACGAGCTCCGGGTCGAGCAGGCTGCGCGCCGAGAGGTTGACCGCGACGGGCATGGCGATCCCGGCGTCGCTCCAAGCGCGGCACTGCCGCGTCGCCTCGGTGAGCACCCAGCGCGTGAGCGGCCCGACGAGGCCGGTGTCCTCGACCACCGGGATGAAGTCGAGCGGCGCGACGAGGCCGCGCGTGGGATGCATCCAGCGCACGAGCGCCTCCACGCGGACCGTCTCCGCGGTCCGCAGGTCGACCTCGGGCTGGTAGTCGAGGCGCAGCTCCCCGCGCTCGATCGCCTGGCGCAGCTCGGCGAGGACGATCACGCGGCTCGGCTTCTCCGGCCCCGCATCCGGCGCGAACAGCGCGTATCCCACGCGCGATCGCTTCGCCGCGGCCAGCGCGATCTCGCAGCGGCGCAGCAGCGTCGCGACGTCGTTGCCGTGCGCGGGCGCGAGCGTGACGCCGACGCTGACCTCGACGTCGATCTCGTGCCGCGCGATCTCGAACGGCTGTTGGAGCACGGATCGCAGCCGGGCCGCGACGAGCGAGGCCGCGCTCTCGTCGGCGCCGGGCACGACGACGGCGAACA
Organism: Chloroflexota bacterium; assembly: GCA_028876375.1. Lineage (GTDB taxonomy): Bacteria > Chloroflexota > Limnocylindria > P2-11E > P2-11E > JACPOT01. The sequence goes on from JAGWSB010000039.1 coordinate 19,149, forward strand.
CGTCCGTCCCGATGCGAGCGACGGTGTCGACCGCGCGCAGCTCGGTCTGGATGCGCGCCGCCGCGTCCATGAGCAGCGCGTCGCCGCCCTGTTGCCCGATGGCGTCGTTGACGTCGCGGAAGCGGTCCACGTCCACCTCGAGGAGCGCGAGCGGCTCGCCGCTGCGCTCGGCGACGCGGAGCGCCTGGTCGAGGCGGTCGCGCAGGAGGAACCGGTTCGGTAGACCGGTGAGCGGGTCGTGCGAGACGCGCTCGGCGAGCTCGTTCTCGAGCCGCTTCTGCCGCGCGACGTCCCAGTACGTGAAGGTCGCGGCGACGACGTCGCCGGACGCGTTCCACACCGGCGTCCCCGACACCGCGACGTCCACCCGGCTGCCGTCCTTGCGCATGCGGTCGAGCTCCTGCCGGTCCATGCGTCGCCCCGCGCGGATCCCCGCGAGCATCATCGCCGATCCCGTGCGGCTACCGGACGGGCGCAGGATGCGGATGTCCCGCCCGACCATCTCGCTCCGCGAATAGCCGAAGAGGCGCTCCGCGCCGGCGTTCCACTCGGTGACCGTCCCGTCGAGCGTCGTGCCGATGACCGCTTCGTCGACGGAGTCGACCTGCGCCAGGAGCTGCGCGCGCTGCTCCTCGCCGCGGTACAGCTCGGTGATGTCCTGGACGGTCCCGCGCACCTCCGCGGCGCGGCCGTCATGGCCCGGGTCGTCGGCCGCCCGGATCTCGACGACGTACGGCTGGCCGCTCGGCGCGGTGAGCCGGAAGCGCGTCTCGAGGCGAGTGCGCGCCTCGATCGCGCGCATGAGGCTGGCGTGCACGCGCTGACGGTCGTCGCGGTGCACGCGGTCGAGGAACGTCTCGAGCGGAACGCCCGACCGCCCCGGGGGAAGACCGACGACGTGCATGAGCTGACGCGATCCCGAGACGCGGCCGGTGCGGACGTCGTAGCGCCAGCTGCCGATCCGCGCGGTCTGCTGCATCTCGCGCAGCCGGTCGCGCTGGCGGATCGTCCGCCGGTGCTCGCGGGTGAGGAAGATCGTCGTGACCGCGAGGAGCGCGAGCGGGACCCCGCCGAGACCGATGGTGGCGGCTCCGAACCCGTCGCGCACGGCATCCTCCGCGAGCGTCACGTACGCCAGCACCGGCAAGGCGACGACGAGCGCGAAGGCGAGCGCCGTCAGTCGTGCGTCGAGCAGGATCCGCCGGAGCGCGCCACCCACCGTTGCTCTCCCCTTCACGCGCCGCGGAACAGGTACGCGAGACGCGAGGTTAAGCGGGACGGATCGAGCTGGGGAGGCCTCCGACGGTCGGCAGCCGTATCTGTCCGGTCACGATCGGCGACCGCTCTGCCGCTTTCGCGACTTCGTGTCAGCGGATACGCCACGCGGGCGCTTCGGAAGCGCCACGCGCGGCCGCCGCGGGTGGTCGTTCGCAAGCGCACACACGTAGCTCGTCGCGACGAGGGTCGCGGCGATGCGCGTGGGGACGAAGTCCGGGTCGCGCCGCGCATCGAGGCTCTCAACGGCCGGCACTCCGTTGAAGAACCGTGCGACGAGTCCCGCGATGTCTTCGAGAAGCGTGTACGGCGTGACTGGACCGCTCGCACGCTCCGACCTGATCAATTGAAGCCGGGTGGCGCTGGGTACGCGATGCGCGAAGCGCGTCCGGACCGCTTGAAGGAACTCCCTCTTTCCCTGTTCATCCGCCATGGTGAAGTCGAGCCATGACAGTGCAAGCTCTAAAGACACCAGCTCACGCCGCAGTGCCTTTCCACCGCCGCGATAGAGAACCGTCCTCCAGCCGACGGGATGCTTCGCCGGGGGAAACCCTTGGTTGTCCAGGTCGACCCGGTAGCCCGGCACCTTCGAACCCGGTATGTGTTCACGAAAGCGCCTGGTGAGGGGCAGTTGATGCCGACGCTCGCGTGCATGCGCATCAGGAGCACGAACGGTGACGTGCTCGAGAACGTAGGGTCTTGATGGCGATTCCCTTTGGGCTTCTGCGAGGATCGCGCAAGCGATGGCGTGGGCCACCGGAGGTGCGACGGCGTTCCCCACGAGCTTGTATTTGGTCGAGCTCGTGGAGCCGACCCACTGATATGTGATCGGAAAGCCTTGAACGCTGGAGGCTTCCCGCACTGACAACCGGCGATAACGTTCGCCATCCGCCGCTATCACCGTCGTCTCACGAGACACGCGAAGGTTCGTCGCCATGACAGTCCGCGCTGGACGGTCGAGCTCATCAGGGAAGGACATGCGTCCGTACCACGAGTGGTCTTCCTTCGCCTTCCGGTTCTCACGGACCTCCTCGTCCGTCAAGACGAGGTCAGGTGAGAAGTGATCGGTCAAGTGTTCCGTCGGCAGGTCGAACCCATAAACGGGATCCCGAGCACTCGCCGGAGCGGGCCGAAGAGGATCAGGGAGCGCTTCTACCACGTCACGCAGCGTCCGCCAGCGTTTCGTTGCGCTAGTTGCTATTTCGCTGAACGTTGCTGCCGGAACGGGGAAATGACCCGAGAAGGCACGTGCGCGCTTCTGTGGGGCACCGTACTCGGCCGAGGTCAGGACGACCCTTTTGGGTATAGGAAGCACGCCACGCTTGCATATCCCTAGCTTCCGAAGCGGAACTTCCGCCGGCAAGAAGTGCAGCACACGAGGAACGTTCTCCATTACCCACCAGCGAGGCTGCAACTCATAGACAAAGCGCAGGAAGCGATAGACGAGGCGCATGCCTTCTTCGATGTCTCCGCCGCCGCCTCGGTTTGCGAATGAGAACTCCGTGCAGGGCGGACTTCCAATGAGGACATCTACTCCGCCTATCGCCTCTGGTGGGCACTCCAGGATGTCTTCGCGCAGAGCCAACGTTTCCGGATGGTTGAGTTCGTGCGTCTTGATCGCTGGAGCCCAGAGGTCAAGGGCCTTAGTTACGCGAAAGCCTGCTTGGCGAAACCCTTCACTGAATCCGCCGGCGCCACAGAAGAGGTCCGCGCAGGTCAACTCGGGCGCCTTGTCATCGATCAGCACGATCGTGCGGATCTTCGCTGATCGCTAGTGCCCTGTCAACCGCTCTTCACGTGTTCGATCGAACGAGGTCGAGCAGAAAGCGCTGGTTGAGCGCGAAGGAGCGATGGACGACCTGCCCTACGTCAGGGGCCTCCTCGGTGTCGTACGAGTCCTTCGCTTCCGGCTTCACGTGGATGTAGTGGGTGCGCCGCTGTGTCGGTAGTCGCTTCGCACCACCCCCGGCGATCAGATCGCGGAACATTTCCCATTCCGCCCTTATCCCAGCTTCCTCCTTTGGATCCGGCGACCAAAAGAAGGCACGTCCGAGGCGATGGTCTGCCAAGGGAAGACCCTTCTCGGGCGCATTCAGCACGACGACAAGCAAGTACTTGATCTGACCTCTAAAGGAGCTTGTCTCCCATTGCTCCTTCGCAAGAGCACGATGCTCAAACGCCGGGAAGGTCATGGGCTCGAACGGCATCGCGTCCTGCGGCATCCGGCAGGTCTTTACGTCGACCCCGTGCCTTGATAGCGCCGCTGTGTATCCGGGGCCCGCTCTCAGAAGTCGTTCAACAACCTGCGCTGCCCACTGCTTAGCGGCGTCGTAACCCTGTGGCACCTCCATCTGGAGGGCCCCGGCGATCTCGCGGAGGAGTTGCGGGTAATAGCCGTATAGGTAGTCGAGGACCTGTTCCTCCATGGCCTCGTCGCGCGGTGCCAAAGATCCCATGGCACACCGTCCCCACTCGTGATGGCGCCTAGTTGTACACGTTTCTGACTAGGCAGCCTGACGAATGGAGATGCTGTCACCCCCCTCGATACGAGCGATACCGAAGAATGAGAGAAGCGCACGGCTCGCTCGAATCGGACGCTACATCCCGAAGTACGGCGCCTCGTCCGGACGATCCGGCCCGAAGATCTCGTCGCGCTCCGCGACGACCACCGATCCGAGCACGAGCAGGAGCGCGAGCGCCAGCGTCTGCTCGACCGCCATGTCGAGGCTGACGG
>JAGWSB010000040.1 GCA_028876375.1 Chloroflexota bacterium
CACGCGGCTCCTCCCGGGAGGCGACGTCCTCGTCACCGCGCAAGACCTCACGGCGATGCGCCGGCTCGAGACGGTCCGGAGCGACTTCGTCGCGAACGTATCGCACGAGCTGCGCACGCCGATCGCGTCGATCAAGGCGATGGTCGAGACGCTCGAGTCGGGCGGGCTGCGCGACGCCACGGCGGCGCCGGACTTCCTGGCGCGCATCCACCGCGAGGTCGACGACCTCGCTCAGATCGTGACCGAGCTCCTGTCGCTCGCGCGCATCGAGTCCGGCGCCGAGCCGCTCGACCTGGCGCCGACCGATGCCGCCGAGCTCGTGCGCTCCGCCGCCGACCGCATGCGCGCCCTCGCCGAGCGAGGCGGGATCGCGCTCTCGGTCGCGCCCCTTCCCGCTCTCCCGCGCGTGAGCGTGGACCGCGACAAGATCGCGACGGTCTTCGCCAACCTCATCCACAACGCCGTCACGTTCACCGCGGCGGGAGGATCCGTCGTCCTCGCGGCGTCGCGCGACGACGGGCACGTGGCGTTCACCGTGCGCGACACGGGCAGCGGCATCGCGCGCTCCGACCTCGAGCGCATCTTCGAGCGCTTCTACAAGGCCGACCCGTCGCGCAGCCGTGAGGGGACGGGCCTCGGCCTCGCGATCGCGAAGCACATCGTCCTGGCGCACGGCGGGCAGATCCGCGCGGAGAGCGAGGGGCCGGGGCGGGGCTCGACGTTCCGCTTCACCATGCCGATCGCTCCCGCGCCGTAGCCTCATGCCGTGACGCGCATCCTCGTGGTCGACGACGAAGCGAACCTCAGGCACACCCTCGGCTACGCCCTGCGCCAGGAGGGCTACGAGGTCGTCGCGGTGGAAGATGGCGAACAGGCCGTCGAGTCGGTGACGCACGTGCGTCCCGAGCTCGTGATCCTCGACATCATGCTGCCGAAGATCGACGGCTTCGAGGTCGCCCGGCGGATCCGCCGCGATAGCGACGTTCCCATCCTCATGTTGACGGCGCGCGACACCGAGCTCGACAAGGTCGTCGGACTCGAGATCGGGGCGGACGACTACATCGCGAAGCCGTTCTCGATGCGCGAGATGATCGCCCGCGTGCGGGCGCTCCTTCGGCGCGCGGCCCATCGCCAGGCGCCCGCACCGCTCGAGGGCGCGCACACGGTCGGCGAGCTCCTGGTCGATAGGACGCGCCATCGCGTGCGTCTCGGCGGCCGCGAGATCGACCTCAAGCCGAAGGAGTTCGACCTTCTCGCCTTCTTCGTCGCGCATCCCGGACAGGCGTTCAGCCGCTCCCAGCTTCTCGAGAGCGTGTGGGGCTTCGACTTCGCCGGTGACGAGCGGACTGTGGACACGCACGTGAAGGGTCTGCGCGCTCAGCTGGGCGACACGGCCGCGCGGCCGCGCTGGATCGAGACGGTGCGGGGGGTCGGCTACCGCTTCCGGGAGGCGCCTGCGCCCGGGAGGGTCTGAGCCCTACTCGCCGCCGCGGTACGCGCTGCGGAACTCGCTGAGGACGCCGCGGACCTCGAACACCGTCCGCTCGCAGATGTTCTGGATGCGGTCGCCCATACGCTCGAAGTTGTGCGCGACCCAGATGAGCCAGGTCGCGCGGTCGATCGTCCGCGGATCGTTGAGCATGAACGTCAGCAGCTCACGGTAGATCTGGTCATAGAGCGCGTCGACCTCGTCGTCGCGCTTCGCGACCGCCTCGGCCTTGACGGCGTCGCGCTCGATGAACGCGTCGACCGCGTCGCGCAGCATCTCGCGGACGACGTCGCGCATGCGCGGCAGGTCGATCAAGGGCTTCAGCAGCTCCTTTCCCTCGTGCAGCCGCACGATCTTGCCGATCCCGGTGCAGTAGTCGCCCATCCGCTCGAGCTCCACGGCGATGTAGAGGACGGAGATGATGAAGCGGAGATCGCCGGCGATGGGCTGCTGCGTCGCGATGAGGTGGATCCCGCGCTCCTCGATCCCGTAGCGGACGTCGTTGACCTTCGCGTCGTCCTCGACAACCTCTCGCGCCAGGGCCTGGTCGAGGTACTCGAGCGCGCGCATGGAGCGCTCGATCGCGACGTCGACGAGGCTCGCCAGCGACCGGATGTCGCGCTGCAGGTGCGTGAGGCCCTCGTCCAGCGCGGCCCGCGAGTGGATCGTCGCCATCAGCCGAACCGCCCGGTGATGTACGCCTCGGTGCGGGGGTCGCTGGGCTTGGTGAAGATCTGCTCGGTCCGGTCGAGCTCGACGAGCCGGCCGATGCCGTCGTCACCCGCGAGCATGAACGCGGTCCACTCCGAGACGCGCGACGCCTGCTGCATGTTGTGGGTGACGATGACGATGGTCACCTCCGCGGCGAGCTCCCGGATGAGCTCCTCGATGCGGTACGTCGCGATGGGGTCCAGCGCCGAGCACGGCTCGTCCATGAGCAGGACGGCGGGATCGGTCGCGAGGGCGCGAGCGATGCAGAGACGCTGCTGCTGCCCGCCCGACAGCGTGGCCCCCGATCGTCCGAGCTTGCCCTTCACCTCGTCCCACAGCGCCGCGCGGCGGAGGTTGCGCTCGACGAGGTCGTCGAGGTCGCCGCGTGAGACGCGCTCGCCGCGCAGGCGGGGACCCGCGGCGACGTTGTCGTAGACCGACATGGTCGGGAAGGGGTTCGGCTTCTGGAACACCATGCCGACCATGCTCCGCACGAGGACGGGATCGCTGCCGGGAGCGTAGAGGTCGACCTCGCCGAGGCGCACGGTGCCTTCGACTCGCGCGCCCGGCGTGACCTCGTGCATCCGGTCGACGCACCGGATGAGCGTCGACTTCCCGCAGCCGGATGGACCGATGATCGCGGTCACCGTGTGCGGCGGGATCCCGAGCGTGACGTCGTCGATCGCCTGGCGCGTGCCGTACCACGCGCTGACGTGCTCGATCCGCACCGCGGCGTGCGCGTCCGGACCTTCCGGGCGACCTGTCTGCGCGGCCGCGACGGTCGTCGCGCGCGCGCTCATGCGCTGTCCTTCCGGGCGGATCCGTTGCCGCACACGTCCCCCTGAGGGTACCGCGTACGCGCGTCGTCGCCGGATGCTCACACGCCCCGTGACTGGAAGCCCGTCCGCGTCACCGATCGGATGCCGACGTTGAGCACGAGCACGAAAAGCATGAGCACGAGCGCGGCGGCCCATGCCTGATCGTGCCACTCCTTGTACGGTGAGATCGCGTACTGGAAGATCTGCAGCGGCACGGCGGCGATGGGCTTGAGCGGTCCCTCGCCCCAGAACGAGCTGCCGAACGCCGTGAAGAGAAGAGGCGCCGTCTCGCCGGAGATGCGCGCGATCGCGAGCATCACGCCGGTGACGATGCCTCCCAGGCCCGTCGGGATCACGATGCGGAGGACCGTCTTCCACTCATGGACGCCGAGGGCGAGCGAGGCCTCGCGGATCGTCGTGGGGACGCGCTTGAGCGCCTCCTCGGTCGTGCGGGTGACGGTGGGGATCATGATGATGCTGAGCGCGAGCCCTCCGGAGAGCGCCGAGAAGCTCCGGAACGGGACGACGACGAGGGTGTAGGCGACGATCCCCACGACGATCGACGGAATGCCCGTCAGAACGTCGGTGAGGAAGCGCAGCGTGGCCGCGAAGCGGCCGCGGCCGAACTCCGAGAGGTAGACCCCGGCGAGGATCCCGACCGGCAGCGCGACCGCGCTCGCGATGGCGATGAGGATCGCGCTCCCGACGAACGCGTTCGCCATGCCCCCGCCGGCTTCGCCGACGGGCGCCGGAAGCTTCGTGACAAGGTCGAGGTCGATCCCCCGGACGCCGTTGACGACGATGTAGGCGACGACGAGGACAAGGGGAGCGACCGCGATGACGGTCGCGAGCGCGAAGAGCGTCGCCATGGCGCGGTCCACGATGAGGCGACGGGTGATCGAGCGCGTGCGGCGCAGGACGAGCGCTCGCTGCATCTAGGGCGCCACGGGCATGCCGCGCGCCGTCCGCGCGACGAGCAGCCGCGCGGCCGCGTTCATGAGGATCGTCACCGCGAACAGCACGAGACCGATCTCGATGAGAGCCGAGACGTACAGCTCGTACGTCGCCTCGGTGAACTCGTTCGCGATCACGCTCGCCATCGTGTACGACGGGTCCAGCAGCGAGGGTGAGATGACGGGGCGGTTCCCGATGACCATCGTGACCGCCATCGTCTCGCCGAGCGCGCGACCGAGCCCGAGGACCATGGCGCCGACGATCCCCGACCTCGCGTACGGGAGGACCGCGCGCCGCGTCGTCTCCCACTTCGTCGCTCCGAGGGCCAGCATGCCCTCGCGTTGCGCGATGGGCACGCTGGCCATGACGTCGCGCGAGATCGCGACGATCGTCGGCACGATCATGATCGCGAGGATCAGCCCCGCCGCGAGCAGGCCGACGCCGTATGGAGCGCCGTCGAAGAGCGGCACGCCCGGGAAGGCCGTCTGCAGCGCGGGCTCCACGTACCGCTGGAGGAACGGGACCATCACGAAGATGCCCCACAGCCCGAGGAGCACCGAGGGGATCGCGGCGAGGAGCTCGACGACCGCGGAAATGACGTTCCCCAGCCAGTTCGGCGACATCTCGACGAGGAAGATGGCGACGCCGAGGCTGATCGGCGTCGCGATGACGAGCGCGAGGACGGACGAGACGACCGTGCCGTAGATGAACGGCAGCGCCCCGAAGGCCCGGTGCTGCGGATCCCACGTCGTCGACGTCAGGAAAGCGGGTCCGAAGGTCCGCATCGACAGCGACGACTGCTGCGCCATCTCGTAGACCATGAGCGCGACGAGCGCGACGATCAGCACGCCGAAGACGAAGCTGACGCGACGGAACGCCGTATCCGCCACCGGGTCTACTGACCGATCGTGATCGTCTTGATCGCCTTCGCGTCGAGGTCCTGCACGGCTTTCGGGAGGGGCGCGTAGTAGAGCGCGTCCACACCCTGCTGGCCGGCTGTCGTGACGTAGCTGAGCATGTCCACCAGCTCCTGCCCCTTCACCTTGTCCGCCTGCTTCTGGAAGACCACGATCCAGCTGAAGCCGGAGATCGGGTAGCTCGTGTCGCCGGGCGCGTTGACGAAGACCGCCTTGAGGTCGGACGGCATGTTCGCGGCAGCTCCCGCTCCGGCGTCGGCGGCGCCCTGGACGCTCGGCTCGACGAACTTGCCGGCCGCGTTCTTCATCACCGCCGACTTGATGTTGTTCTGCTTCGCGTAGGCGAGCTCGAAGTAGCCGATCGCTCCGGGCGTGTTCGTCACCTGACCGGATACGCCTTCACTGCCCTTCGCGCCGATGCCGACGGGCCAGTTGACCGAGCCGGACGCGCCGATCTTGGACTTCCAGTCCGGGCTGACGGCGGACAGGTAGGAGGTGAAGATGAACGTCGTCCCGCTGCCGTCCGAGCGGTGGACGACCGCGACGGCCGTGCTCGGCAGCTTCACGCCGGGGTTGAGCGCGGCGATGGCGGGGTCGTCCCACTTCTTGATGGTGCCGAGGTAGATGCCGCTGAGCGTCGGACCGTCGAGCTTCAGCCCGTCGATCGGGAGGTTGTAGCCGATCGAGACGGCGCCCATCGTGACCGGCACGTGGACGACGGGTCCGCCCGCCGCCTCCGCCGCCTTGGTCTGCTCGTCATTGAGCGGGAAGTCGCTCGCGCCGAAGTCCACCGTCTTCTTCGTCAGCTGCTCTACGCCGCCGCCGCTTCCGATGGACTGGTAGTTGACCCGGATCCCGGTCTTGTCCTGGAAGCCCTTGAAGACCTTGCTGAACAGCGGCGCGTCGAAGCTCGATCCGGCGCCGGTGAGCTGCACCTTCGGAGCAGCCGCGGCCGGGCTGCCGGCGACCGCCGAGCTCGTGGCGCCCGCCGAGGGCGGAACGGCCGAGCCGCCGCACGCGGCAGCGACGAGAGCGACGGAAAAGCCGCCCGCGATGAGGAGCTTACGTGACATATCCACCTACCCCTTGTCTTGTTGCCCCCAGCCTCCGACATCGTGATGGATCGCGGGTGCCTCTCGGTGATCGGATCGTGATCGTGGGATGTCGCTTCGGTGAGGCGCGGACGAGTGCCTCCGCGGGCTCTTGCCGTCGGTGCTCCACTACGTCCGCGGCTTGGCGGCGAGCTCCTTACCGACCTCCAGAGCGCGTTCGACGAACGCGCGCATCGCGGGCGTGCGATAGCGGTCACGATGCCAGGCGATCGCGAGCACACGCGGCGGGAGCTCGGGGAGCTCGACGACCTCGATCGAAGGGTCGTCGAGGTCGACCGCCAGCCTCGGCACGAGCGCGCACCCCACGCCCGCCGCCACCATCCCCTGCACGATCCCGTTGTCGTCCGAGCGGAACACGATGTTCGGCTCGATCCCGTGAGTGCGGACGTGCTCCTCGACCTGGGCGACGGTCCGTGAGCGGCGAAAGCCGACGAGCTTGAGGCCATCGAGCGTGGAGATGCCGGCCGTGCGCCGCCGCGCGAGCGGGGAGTCCGCCGGCACGGAGAGGACGTACGGATCCCGCATGAGCTCGACGCCCTCGAAGGGGCCTTCGGGGAGCGGGAGGACGCTGAACGTCAGGTCGATCTCGCCGCGCTCGACGGTGCGCAGCAGCTCGTCGTCGTCCGCGCCCTCGACGACCCTGAGCTCGATCTTCGGCCACTCTGCCGCGAAACGGCGAAGCAGCTGCGGCAGGAGCTTCGCGCCGACGCTCTGGTACGTCCCGATCCTCAGCTCGCCGACCCCGCCCTCGGCGAACGCCACCAGGTCGGCATGCGCGGCGCGGAGCCGCGCCACGATCGCGTCGGCGTGTCCGAGGAGGAGACGCCCCGGCTCCGTGAGAGTGACGCGTCGTCGGCCGCGGGAGCGTTCGAGCACGCGGTGCCCGACGACAGCCTCGAGCGTCGAGATCTGCTGGCTGAGAGCGGACGTCGAGCATTGGAGGCGTTCGGCCGCGGCCCAAAAGGAGCCTTCTTCGACGATGGCCTGGAGCGCGACGAGATGGCGGATCTCGAGGTCCTGCCAATGATCAGCTTGCATGAACAATTATGATCATAAATGCGTTTGCTCTTCATGGTCGCGGGGCGCACGCTTCCCTCGATGGTCGTGCTGACGCTGGCATTCCTTCTCTGTCTCGCCGTCGCCGCGCCCTTCTTCGGCTACGACTCGCGCGTGGTCGACGCCGAACGCCCGGTCGGCTGGTGGCCCGGGTCGGTGGTGTCGGCAGCCGCGAAGCGCCCCGTGGTGACGGCGCGACGGACTTCCGCGGAACACAGCCGGCGGCGGTGGCCGCTCCGCGCGATCGGCTGACCCGACCGCGCGCCCGGCTGCGGTCACTATGCGTGCGTGCAGCCGTGGGAGGCGATCGCGCTCGGCGCCCTCCAGGGCGTCACCGAGCTGTTCCCCATCTCGAGCCTCGGCCACAGCGTGGTCCTCCCCGCGGTCCTCGGCTGGCGGCTCGACCAGCACGACCCGCGCTTCCTCGCGTTCCTCATCGCTACGCACCTCGCGACGGCGATGGTCCTGTTCGGCTTCTACGCGCGCCTGTGGATCGGGATCATCGCCGGGATGCTTCGCTCGCTGCGCGACCGCGTGATCGCGCCCGGCGACGGCGAGGCGAAGCTCGGCTGGCTCATCGTCGTCGCGACCGTGCCGGCGGGGCTCATCGGCCTCCTGTTCCAAGAGCGGATACAGGAGCTCTTCGCGACGCCGCGTGTGGCGGCGGCCTTCCTCGCCCTCAATGGGGTCGCGCTCCTCGGCATCGAGGTGCTGCGGCGGCGCGCGATGGCGCCCGATCCGGCGTGGCCGCTCCGCTTCGGCTGGGCGCGCGCCGTCGGCGTGGGGCTCGCGCAGTCGTTCGCGTTCCTCCCGGGCATATCGCGCACGGGCGCCACGATGGGCGGCGCGCTCCTCGGCGGGCTCTCGCACATCGACGCGGCGCGCTTCGCCTTCCTCATGGCGACGCCGATCATCGGCGCGGCCGCGGTCCTCAAGCTCCCCGGGCTCGCCGTCGAGGGCGACCCCGCGGTGCTCGCGACGACCGGCCTCGGGATGCTCGCCGCGGGGGTCGCGGCCTACCTCTCCGTGCGGTTCCTCGACCGCTACTTCCGCACCGACACCCTCATCCCGTTCGGGGTGTACTGCGTCGCGGCGGGTGGCCTCTCGCTGCTAGTGCTGCTGACGCGCTGAGCGGGGGCCGGTCGAGAACCAGGCGAGGACGAAGCAGCCGAGTCCGAGCAGCACGGCCGCGACCGCGTGCTTCAGGTGCGCGCGCGTGATGGCCGTGTCGTAGCCGGGGAAGAACCCGGGCAGGGCGCGCGCCTCGGTCGTCGCATAGATGAACGCCGCGCCGAGGAACAGGACCCCGATGACGACGAGCAGGACGGTAAGAGGCCGCATCGCGTCCGACTGTACCGAATAGGATCGACCCCCGTGGCCGGCCTCCCGGCGTGGGCGATCGCGCTCATCGTCGTTCTCGCGCTCTACGTCGCCTTCCTGGTCCTGCTCGCGGCGACCGGCCGCGGCGGAGCCGCGCGCGAGGCGGCGCTGCTCATCCCCAACCTGGCGCGCCTCTTCCATGGATTGATGCGCGACGGCGAGGTCCCGTGGCACGCGAAGCTCGTGCTCGCCCTCGGCCTCGGCTACCTGGCGACGCCCATCGATCTGGTCCCCGACTTCATCCCGGTCGTCGGGCAGCTCGACGACGCCGTCGTCGCGTCGCTCGTCCTCGCGTACGTGAGGCGCGCGAGCGGGCGCGCGCCGATCGAGCGCCACTGGCACGGGGATCCGCGCGTGCTCGCGAAGCTAGCGCCCCGCTAGGTACGGGAAGAAGAGCGCCTCCGCGGCGCAGCTCTTCTCGAGGTCGTCCAGCGAGACGCTCTCGTTCTCCGAATGCGCGTTCGACGTGGGGTCGCCGGCGCCCGTGAGGAGGATGGCCGCGTCCGGGAATGCCTTGCGAAAGTCGAACACGAAGGGGATCGACCCGCCGTTGCCCATGAGCGCCGCGTCGCGGCCCCAGGCCTCGCGCATCGCGCGCCGCATCGCGTCGTACGCCGGTCCGCTCGCATCCACCTTGTAGGGCCGGCCGCTGCTGCGGGGCGTGACCGTGGCCTCGGCGCCCCACGGCACGCTCGCCTTGAGATGCGCGACGAGTGCGGCCATCGCGGCCTCGGCGTCCTGCCCCGGCGGGATGCGCATGCTCACCCGGGCTCGCGCCGACGGGACGAGCTGGTTGGTCGAGCCCTCGATGCGCGGCGAGTCGATGCCGAGGATGCTGACCGCCGGCTTCATCCACATGCGCTCGGTGAGGCCGCCCGCGCCCGTGAGCGTGACGCCGGGGCGCATGCCCACCTGCGCGCGCAGCTCCTTCTCCGTCAGGTCGAGCGGATCGGCCGTTGCGGCCGCGAGCCCCGGGACGGCCACGCTGCCGCGGTCGTCGTGCAGCTTCGCGAGGGTCTTGGAGAGGACGGTGAGCGCATCGGGGACGGGTCCGCCGAACTCCCCGCTGTGGACGGCGTGATCGAGCGTGCGCACCTCGACGTCGCACGCGACGATCCCGCGCAGCGAGACGGTGAGCGCGGGGTGCCCGGCGCGCCACATACCGGCGTCGGCGAGGATCACGGCGTCGGCGCGAAGCTGTTCGCCGTAGCGATCGAGGTATCTCCCGAGGTTGGGCGACCCCCACTCTTCCTCGCCCTCGATGAAGAGGGTGATGCCCACGGGCAGCTTCCCCGCATGGGCGCGCAGCGCGGCGGCGTGGATCACGATGCCGCACTTGTCGTCGGAGGTGCCGCGCCCGTACAGCCGGCCGTCCTTCTCGACCGGTTCGAAGGGGTCGGTCTTCCAGAGCTCGCGCGGTCCCGTCGGCTGCACGTCGTGGTGCGCGTAGAGCAGGACGGTCGGCGCGCCCGCCGGGGCGGGGATGCGTCCCATGACCGCGGGCGGCGCGCCCGCGATCGTCTCGACGTGCGCCTCGATGCCCGCGTCCGAGAGGATCCGCGCCGTCTGGTCGGCGGAGCGGCGCACCTGCTCCGGATCGTGCCCCGGGTGGCTGACCGACGGGATACGGACGAGCGTCTCCAGCTCGCTCCGCACCCGCTTCATGTCGACGCTCGCGCCCACGACGAGCGCACAAGCTAGCCGACCGGGGCGCCGGCCGTCACCGGAGCTACTTCTTCTTCGAGCGGCTGCTCGTCCGCTTGCGGCCGCTCTTGGTCTCGCCCTTCTTCCGGCGCGTCTTGTTCGTCGTCGCCGCGGCGATGCGCTCGGCCGTCTTGTTGCTGCGGCCGCGCCTGAGCTCGCTCTTCTTGACGTGCTCGTACTGCCTCTTGCGCTGGGGGCTCTCCATTCCACGTGGCGGCATGTGCTCACCTCCTGGCTGGTGGCACACCGCGAGTGTCGTACCAGCGACGTCGGACCGGAGCGGTCGCTGGGGGGTCGAACGGCCCACGGATCCGCATCGGTCTCCCGCTGTGTAGCCCCGAGCGGCACCGCATCGTCTCAGCGTGGCCGTCATCGACGCCGCTCCCGAAGCCCCCGCGACCGAGCCGCGGGGGCTCACCTCGGCGGACGCGCTCGAGCGCCTCCGCCGCTTCGGGCCGAACCGCTACGGCGTCGAGCGCCGCCTGCCGGCGCCGCTGGTGTGGATGGGCCATATCGCGCTCGACCCGATGGTCCTGCTGCTGGTCTCCGCGGCGGCCATCTACTTCTGGATCGGCGACACCACCGACGCGATCGCCGCCCTCGTCGCGGTCGCGCCCATCGCCGTCCTCGACGTCCTTCTCGAGGTGCGTACCGAGCGCGCCCTCGACCAGCTGCGGCGGCTGAGCGCGCCCACCGCGCGCGCCCTCCGCGACGGCGAGATGCGCGAGATACCCGCCGAAGAGGTGGTCCGCGGCGACGTCCTCGAGATCCGCGAGGGCGACGTCATCCCCGCCGACGGCCACCTCGCCACGGCCGCGCCGCTCCACGTCGACGAGTCGCCGCTGACGGGTGAGTCCGAGGCCATCGCGAAGTCGCGCGGCGGCGACGCGGAGGTCTTCGCCGGGACGCGCGTGCTGTCCGGCCGCGGGCGGATGCTCGTCTCGGCGACGGGCATGGCGAGCCGCTACGGCGCGATCGCCGAGCTCCTCGCGAAGGTGCGCCCGCCGACGACGCCGCTGCAGGTCGTCATCCGCAAGCTGTTCCTCATCCTCTCCGGTGTCGCCGCGGCGGTGTGCGTCGCGGTCGTCGCGCTCGAGCTGTGGCGCGGCACTCCGCTCACGGATGCGCTCATCACCGGGATCGGGCTGGCGATGGCGGCGATCCCCGAGGAGATCCCCGTCGTCACGACCCTGTACCTCGGGCTCGGCGCGTGGCGGCTGGCGCGCGACCACGCGCTCATCCGCCGCCTCTCGGGCGTCGAGACGCTCGGGATGACGACGGTCGTCTGCACCGACAAGACGGGCACGCTCACCGAAGGGCGGATCCGCCTCGTCGACGTGCTGCCGGCCCCCGGGCGGACGCCGCGGGAGGTGCTCGAGGCGGCGGTGCTCGCGAGCGAGGTCGAGCCGTTCGACCCGCTCGAGCGCGCGATCGTCGAGAGCGCCGCCGAGCGCGGGGTCGACGTCGGCCGCCTCCACGGAAGCGGCCTCGCGCGCGAGCATCCCTTCGACCCCGCGGGGAAGTACGTCTCGCACGTGTGGCGCGTGGACGGCGCGCTCTTCACGTACGCGAAGGGCTCGCCGGAGACGATCGCGCACCTCGGCCTTCCCGCGGGCGGCGAACGCGATGCCGTGCTCGCGCGCACGGAGGAGCTCGCGCGGCAGGGACGCCGCCTCATCGGCGTCGCCTCGGGGCGGGCCGACGAGGACGACGGGACGCGAACCGCGGACGAGCGCGCGCTCGCCTTCGTCGGCCTGCTCGCGTTCGCCGACCCCGTTCGCCACGGCGCGCGCGAGGCGATCGCCCAGTGCCGCGACGCGCACGTCCGCGTCGTCGTCATCACCGGCGACCACCCCGCGACGGCCGCAGCGGTCGCGCGCACGTTCGGGCTCATCGCGCCGGGCGATCCCGTGCGCACGGGGGCGGACCTCGACGAAGCGAATGACGCGGAGCTGGCGGAGCTCCTCCGCACGACGAGCGTGTTCGCGCGGACGCGGCCCGAGCAGAAGCTGCGGATCGTGC
Source organism: Chloroflexota bacterium (assembly GCA_028876375.1). GTDB lineage: Bacteria > Chloroflexota > Limnocylindria > P2-11E > P2-11E > JACPOT01. The sequence goes on from JAGWSB010000040.1 coordinate 12,164, forward strand.
GCTCGCTGCGCGAGGCGGGGCACGTCGTGGCCGTGACCGGCGATGGGATCAACGACGGACCGGCGCTGCGCGAGGCGCACATCGGCGTCGCGATGGGCCAGAGCGGCACCGCGGTCGCGCGCGAGGCGGCGACGCTCGTCCTCCTCGACGACGACTTCACGACGATCGTCCGCAGCATCGCCGACGGCCGGCGGATCTTCGACAACCTCGGCCGCGCCGTCACCTACCTCATCGCGTTCCACATCCCGCTCGTTCTCATCGCGCTCGTCGTCCCGCTCGTCGGCGCCCCGCTGCTGCTCCTGCCGCTGCACCTCGTGTGGCTCGAGGTCATCGTCCACCCCACGTCGTCGCTCATCTTCGAGGCCGACCCGCCCTCTCCCGAGCTCATGCGCCGTCCGCCCCGCTCGGCGGCCTCGCTCCTGCCGAGCAGGCGAGAGACGGGCCTCGCCGTGGTCCGCGGGCTCCTGCTGACGGCCGCGGTCGTCGCCCTGTACCTGCGCGCGCTGCCGAGCGGTGAGGAGCTCGCGCGCGGCGCCGCGATGACGGCGCTCATCCTCGGCCAGACGCTCCTCGTCGTCACGGCGCGAGCGGGGACGAAGGCCCTGTGGCACGGCCCGGCCGGCAACCGCCTGATGCCGTTCATCCTCGGCGCGAGCGTGATCAGCGTCGCGCTCGTCCCGCTCGTCCCGCCGCTGGCCCACGTCTTCCACATGCAGCCGCTCGACGCGGGCGGATGGCTCGCCGCCGCGGCGCTGGCGGCCGCCGCGGTCCTCGCGCCGGAGGTCATCAAAGTCTCGTTCGTTCGGTCCTCGTCCGCATAGTCACGCCGCCGTAGCGTCGCCCTCCCGAACGGGCGGGAGGTGCGTCATGACCGACGAGACCGTCAACACCGCCGAGGTCGAGACCAGCGACGAGATCGGTACGGACCCCGTGTGCGGGATGCCGGTCGACGTCGAGATCGCGCGCGAGAGCGATCTCGTGAGCGAGTACGCGGACCGCCAGTACGCGTTCTGCGGCCGTGCCTGCCGCGACCGCTTCCTCGCCGAGCCGATCGCCTACGCGATCGCGGGGCGCGACGCGCCGTGATCGATCGCCTCCTGCGCATCGGGCTCGTCGCGACGCTCGTCGCGGCCGGCGCGCTCCTGGCGTACGGCGCGGTCGCGACCTGATGGACCTCGGCCCGCTGTACGGGTACGCCTACGCGCGCAGCGTCGCCTTCTACGACGGCTGGACGGCGCTCCAGTGGGCGCGTCTCCCCGGCGACCTCGCGTTCCTCGCCGGCGGAGCGGTCCTGCTCGTCGACCTCGTGCGCCTGCTGCTGCTGCCGCAGCGGGGGCCGTACCCCGCGGTGGCACCCGCGCGGTCGCGCGCATAGTCCGCCCGGCCGCTAGCGCGCGACGTAGCCACCGTCGACCACGAGCGTCTCGCCAGTGACGAAGCGGGATCGGTCGGATGCGAGCCACACGACGGCGTTCGCGATCTCGTCGGGCGTTCCGAGCCGCCCGACGGGCTCCAGCTCGACCATCCCGGCTTCGGCCCGTGCGTCGCCCTTCGTGACGCGGTCGATCATCGCCGTCTTGACGATCCCCGGCGCGACGGCGTTGACGCGTACGCCCTTCTTCGACACCTCGAGCGCGGCCGTCTTCGTGAGACCGATGATCGCGTGCTTGCTCGCGACGTAGGGCGCGGCCCACGTGAAGCCGACGACGCCGGCGATCGAGGCCATGTTCACGACCGCGCCCGAGCCCTGGCTCACCATCTGTGGGAGCTCCGCGCGCATGCAGAGGAAGACGCCTTTCGCGTTGACGTCGAGGACGCTGTCCCAGTCGGCCTCCGTCTGATCCACCAGCCGCGCCGAGCGACCCTCGATCCCCGCGTTGTTCACCGCGACGTCGAGGCGCCCGAAGAGCTGCACCGTCCGCTGGACCAGGCGATCGACCTCCGCCGGCTTGCTCACGTCGGTCCGCACGAACTCCGCCTGCGCGCCCGCGCGCGCCACCTGGCGCGCGGCCTCGTTGCCGCCGGTCTCGTCGACGTCGGCGAGGACGACGGCCTTCGCGCCGGCGGCCGCGAACGCGATCGCGGTCGCGCGCCCGATCCCCGACGCCGCACCGGTGACGAGAACGATCTCTCCGCTCATGGGGCACCTCCGGGTCCCACGCTCCGTTGCCGGATGGGCGCCGGAAAGTGCCGACCGGGTCAGGAAAGGTGGAGCGGACATACGCGCCGAGAGGGCCGGTGGTTCGGGCCCCAAGCCACCAGAGCGCGGCCGAACGGCCGCCGACAGAGGGTCTCCCGTCGCGCCGATCTGTCGCTGGAAATGGAACGTGGGCCACGTCGGCTCCTGCGGCGGGTCCGACGGGCCCACGTTCCCGGAACAGAGGGGATGGACGTGAGTACGCGTGGACCGTACTCAGAAGGGCCCTGGAGCGGGGAGAGGAGACTGGCCTCTCCTGGAGTTACGTTCGGCCCTACCTGCTTCCGCCGCACGCCACGACGATCGGCGCGATGTCCGTCACGCCCGCGACGGGCGCCGCCAGGAGGGTGCTCGTCGTCAGTCCCTCCGAGACCCGACGCACCGATTGGTCCGACGTGGTCGAGGACGGCCGCACGACCGTCGCCACCTGCTCGGGCCCCACCGACCAATGCGTGCTCCTGCGCGGCCTCGGATCGTGCCCGCTCGTCGCCGGGTGCGACGTCGTGCTGTACGACTTCGACGCAACGACGCCCTCGTTCCTCGCCCTTCTGCTGCGCGCGCACCGCGCCGCGGAGGTCGTGCTCGTCCGGGATCGTGTCGTTCGCGGACAGCACCGCCCGAGCGTGGTCCTGCGGCGGCGGCCGCGCGGCGCCGCCTTCGACACCGCGCTCTAGCGCGCGGCGAGCGGCCTCACCGACCCCGGCGGCGCGACGCGCACGCGCGCGTCGACGATCGTGGCGCCGCAGGCTGACACGATCACCGGATTCGCGTCGAGCTCGGCGATCTCCGGGTGCTCGTCGGCCATCGCGGCGATGCGCAGCACGACGTCCTCGAGGGCGCCGACGTCCGTCGCCGGCGCGCCCCGGTACCCCTGGAGGAGCGGGAACGTCGCGAGCGAGCGGACCATCTCCTTCGCGTCGAGGTCGGCGAGCGGCGTGAGGTGCACCTTCACGTCCTTGAGGAGCTCGACCGCGGTGCCGCCCGCGCCGCACGCGACGACCGGCCCGAAGAGCGGATCGTGCACCACGCCGACGAGCATCTCGACGCCGCTCGCGGCCATCGGCTGGACGACGAATCCGGTCAGCCGCGCGCCGGACGCGGCGATGCGCTCCGCCACCTCCGATGCCGCGGCGCGGACCTCGGACGGCGCGACGTCGAGCCGGACCGCGCCCGCCTCCGTCTTGTGGATGACGCCCGGCGCGACGGCCTTCAGCGCGACGGGCACGTCCATCGTCGCCGCGACGCGCGCCGCGTCGTCCGGCGTGGCGACGACCTCGGTGCGCACGAGCGGCAGCTTCCACGAGAGGAACAGCCCGCGTACCTCGTCGGGCTCGAGCCAGCCCCCGCCGCGCGCGAGCGCGCGCGCGAGGATGCTCGACGCCTCGTCGCGCCGCGCGTCGTCGAACGGCGGGACCTCGCCCTGCGGCCGCGCGCGTCGCTCGGCGTACTCGGCCACGTGCGCGAGCGCGCGTGCCGCGTCCTCGGGGTAGGTGTAGGCCGGGATGCGCACGCCGTTCTCGCGCATCTCGCGCGGCACGCCCTTCGCGGAGAGGAACACGCTGAGCACGGGGACGCGCCGCGGGAGCGTGCGCACCGCGTCGCGGATCGCCGTCGCGACCTGCTCGGGCCGCGTCACCAGCGGCGGCGTGAAGAGGACGATGAGCGCGTGCACCGCCGCGTCGGCGGCGAGGACGTGGATGGCGCGCGCGTACTGCTCCGGCGTCGCCGAGGCGATCATGTCGACCGGCCCGGCCACCGCGGCGTCCGCGGGGAGGAAGGACCGCAGCTCCGCCTGCGTCTCGGGGGAGAGCGCCGGGACGCTCAGGCCGCGCGCCTCGCAGGCATCGGCGCAGAGGATCGCCGGGCCGCCGGCGTTGGTGAGGATGCCGACCCCGCGCCCCGTGGGAAGGGGCTGGTCGACGAGGAGCTCGGCGACGTCGAAGAGCTCGGCGAGGGTGTCGGTGCGGATGACGCCGGCGTCGCGGAAGAGCGCGTCGACGGTGACGTCGCTCGTCGCGATGAGCGCGCCGGTGTGCGACGACGTCGCGCGCGACCCCGCGACGGAGCGCCCGCTCTTCACCGCGACGATGGGCTTCGTCCGCCCCAGCCGGCGCGTGATGCGCGCGAACTTGCGCGGGTTCCCGAACGACTCGAGGTACAGGAGGATGACGTCCGTCCGCGGATCCGACTCCCAGTACTGCAGCGCGTCGTTGCCGGAGATGTCGGCCTTGTTCCCGACCGAGATGAAGGAGGAGAGGCCGAGGTCACGCTGCGCGGCGTGGTCGATGACCGCGATGCCGAGCGCGCCGCTCTGCGAGAGGAAGCCGATGCGCCCCGCCGGCGGCGTCAGCGGAGCGAACGTGGCGTTCAGCCGCACCGTCGGGTCGGTGTTCATGATGCCCATGCAGTTCGGGCCGATGACGCGCATCCCCGCGGCGCGGCAGATCTCGAGGACCTCGTGCTGGCGCGCGACGCCCGCCTCGCCCACTTCGGAGAAGCCGGCCGAGATGATGACGAGCGCGCGGACGCGCTTTTCGGCGCATTCGCGCGCGACCTGCGCGACGGCAGCGGCCGGGACGACGACCACCGCCAGGTCGACCGGCCCGGGGACGTCGAGGATCGACGCGTACGCGCGGATCGACCCGACCGACGAGGCCTTCGGGTTGACCGGATACACCGCGCCGGTGAACCCGTATTCGACGAGGCCGTGGAGGATGGCGCCGCCGATGGTGCCGCGCTCGCGGGACGCTCCGATGACCGCGACGGCGTTCGGCGCGAGGAAGGTGCCGATGGCCGCGCGCGCGGCCATCGCCTCGCGCTGCTCGTACCGCCGGATCGCCGACTCGGACAGCGACGTCGGGAACTCGAAGCGGATCCAGCCCGGCTCCGTGCGGGTGCGGACGGGGAGCCCGCTCTCGCGCAGGACCTCGATCATGCGCGCGTTCTCCGGCGCGACGAGAGCCTCGAACGGGCCGACGGCGTTTCGCTCGGCGATCTCCGAAAGCTGGCCGAGGAGGATCGTCGCGATGCCGTGGCCCTGCGACCCGTCGGCGACGGCGAACGCGACCTCCGCGCTCTCGCCGACGCGGCCGAAGTAGCCGGCGTGCGCGACGATCCGCGAGTCGAGGCCGGTCACCGCGACGAGCCCGACGCGCGCGCTGCCGTCGCAGTCGACGGCGCGCGCCGCCTCGGTCGCGAGGTCGGTGGCGCGCGAGAAGAAGCGCAGCTCGCGCGCCTCCGGTGACAGCGAGCGGAGCATCGCGAGGATGGCGTCGCGGTCGCCGGGCGCCACCGGGCGGATGCGTACGGTCGAGCCGTCCCGCAGGACGACGTCGGCGGGGTACGCGAGCGCGGTCATGCCGCGGAGGCGAGGGCCTCGGCGATCGCGTGCGCGGCGCGCTTGCCGGCGCCGGCCGCGAGGATGACGGTGGCGGTGCCGGTCACAGCGTCTCCGCCGGCGAAGACGAGCGGCTTCGACGTCAGTCCGCTCTCCTCGTTCGTGACCAGGCAGCCGTGCTTGTTGGTCTCGAGGCCCTTCGTCGTGCGGACGAGCAGCGGGTTCGGGCTCGTCCCGATGGCGACGATGACGGTGTCGACGGGGATCACGTGCTCGGACCCCGGGATCGGGACCGGGCGCGCGCGCCCCGACGCGTCGGGCTCACCGAGGCGCATCTTCTGGCAGCGCAGCCCGGTGACCCAGCCCTTCTCGTCGCCGACGACCTCCAGCGGGCTCGTCAGCCAATCGAAGACGACGCCCTCCTGGATCGCGTGCTCGTGCTCCTCCACGCGGGCGGTCATCTCCTTGTCGCTACGGCGGTAGACGATCGTCGCCTCCTCGGCGCCGAGGCGGAGCGCGGTGCGCACGGCGTCCATCGCGGTGTTGCCCGCGCCGACGACGGCGACGCGCTTCCCGATCTTCACGGGCGTGTCGGCGTCCGGGAATGTGTACCCCTTCATGAGGTTCACGCGCGTGAGGAATTCGTTCGCCGACATGACGCCGTTCAGGTCCTCGCCGGGGATGCCGAGGAACTGCGGCAGCCCGGCGCCCGTCCCCACGAACACGGCCGCGTAGCCCATGTCGAACAGCCGATCGAGCGGGAGCGTCCGTCCGACGATGACGTCGCAGACGATCTCCACGCCCATCGCCTGGAGGATGCGGACCTCGTGGTCGAGGATCGCCTTGGGCAAGCGGAACTCCGGGATGCCGTAGCGGAGCACGCCGCCCGGCGCGTGGAGGCCCTCGTACACGGTCACCCCGTAACCCATGCGCGCGAGCTCGCCCGCGCAGACGAGCCCGGACGGGCCGGCGCCGATGACGGCGACCTTCTCGCGGTGCACCCGCCGCGGCGTCGCGGTGATGCCGCGCTCGCGCTCACGGTCGGCGACGAAGCGCTCGAGGTGGCCGATGGCGACGGGGCGGAAGCGCTGACCCATGACGCAGCGCTCCTCGCACTGCGTCTCCTGCGGGCAGACGCGGCCGCAGATGGCGGGGAGCGGGTTCGCCGTGCGCAGGACGGACGCGGCCGCGACGAGGTCGCCCGCCGCGACCTCGTGGATGAACTCGCGGATGGGGATCTTCACCGGGCAGCCCTCGACGCAGACCGGATCCTGGCAGCGCAGGCAGCGCTCCGCCTCGAACACGGCGTGCTCGAGCGTGTAGCCCTCGTTCACCTCGCCGAAGTCGCGAGCGCGGATCTCGGGAGCGCGAACGGGCATCGGCGTCTTGTCCGCGCGCTTGACCGGCATCAGCGTCCTCCCGCGGCCGCCGCGAGGCGCTCCGCCGCGAGCTTCTCCTCGCTGGCGTAGGCCTTGACGCGGCGCATGGCGACGGCGAAGTCGACCTGGTGCGCGTCGAAGCACGGTCCGTCGACGCAGGCGAACTTCGACTCGCCGCCGACGATGACGCGGCAGCCGCCGCACATCCCGGTCCCGTCGATCATGAGCGGGTCCATGGAGACGAGCGTGTGGATCTTCTCGGGCCGCGTCGCCTCGGCGACCGCGCGCATCATCACCTCGGGCCCGATGGCGATGACGTGGTCGGGCCGACCGGGACCCTTCCCGGCGATGAGCTCGGCGAGGCGCCCCGTGACGAGCCCGTGGTATCCGACCGACCCGTCGTCGGTGCAGAGCTCGACGTTCGTCGAGACCTTCCGCAGCTCGTCGACGAGGATGAGCAGGTCCTTCGTGCGCGCGGCGACGAGCGACGTCGTGCGGTCGCCGCGGGCGCTCAGCTCGCGCATGAGGCACAGCAGCGCCGCGGCGCCGAATCCGCCGCCGACGCCGACGACGTGCCCGCCCGCGGGGATCTCGACCGGCGTGCCGAGCGGACCGACGACGTCGAGGATCTCGTTGCCGGCGTCGAGCCGGTTGACGAGGCGCGTCGTGACGCCGACCTCTTGGACCACGATGGTGATGGTGCCCGCGGCGCGGTCGTAGTCGGCGATCGTCACCGGGATGCGCTCGCCGCCGTCGCGCACGCGGAGGATGACGAACTGCCCCGGCTGCGCGGCGCCGGCGATGAGCGGCGCGTCGACCACGAACAGCTTGGTGATGGGCGTCAGCCGGCGGGTCTCGAGGATCTTCGCCATCTACAGCTCCGGGTGCTCGTGCATCGCGCGGAGCCGCTTCCAGCGGCGGTCGGTCTCCTGCTGGATGAGCGCGACGACCTCGGCGTTCTTCGGCTGCAGGAGGTGGCGCGTCTTCCCCATGAGACCGAGCCACTCGGTGACGGGGCGGCGTCGGCCCGTCGTCTCCGGGTCGTACGTGATGTTGGTGTGGCCGTGCTCGACCTCGTAGAGCGGGAAGAAGCACGAGTCGACGGCGGCCTGCAGGACGGGCTGCGCCTGGTCGTCGTCGGTGCGCCAGTTGAGCGGGCAGTACGAGAGGATCTTCCCGTACACCATGCCCTCCGTCCGCGCGTAGCGCTGCGCCTTCGCGACCTTGCGCATGAGATCCTCGGGGTAGCCCTCGCTCGCGGTGAACACGTACGGCAGGTGGCAGGCGGCGAAGATCTGCGGCGTGTCCTTGTGGTGGTAGCGCTTCCCGGCGAGCTCGGACCCGACCTCGCTCGTCGACGTGCGGTGGCCGAGCGGCGTCGAGTACGAGAGCTGGGCGCCGGTGTTCATGTACCCCTGGTTGTCGTACTCGAGCAGGATCATCTTGTGGTCGCGGTGCGCCGCGCCGAGCGCGGGCCCCATCCCGATGTCCATGCCGCCGTCGCCGCTGATCATGACGAACGTCGGCTCCTTCGCGGCCGGGAGCTGCCCCCTCCGCACGCGCTCGTGGTACATCTCGACCAGCCCGGAGAGCGTCGCCGCGCCGTTCTGGAACAGGTTGTGGACGTAGTTGATGCGGTGTGCCGTCGCCGGGTACCCGGTGGAGACGACCATCGCGCAGCCCGTCTGGAACAGCGCGACGACGTCGCCCTCGAGGACGCGGAACACCTGGTGCAGCGTCGGGAAGATGCCGCACCCCGGGCACGCGCCGTGGCCGGGCGCGATGCGGCTGGGGACCTCGGTCATCTTCCAGAGCGGCGCGAGCTCGACGGAGAGCTTCCCGTTGCCGTTCGAGCGGACCGTCGCCATGCCCGGCGGGATGTCCGCGCCGGTGATGGGGGCGAGGCCCGGACGCGGCGCGCGGTCGGGTGACCCCCGCGTCGCGCCGTGGTACGCGAACGGCGTCGCGACGACGCGCGCCCGCGCGGCCTTGATCGCGTCGCGGAACAGCTCCTCGGCGTCGGTGTCGTAGAAGTCTTTCCCGCCGAGGCCGTAGATGCGCGACGCCACGAGCGTGCGATTGAGGGGGTCCGTCTGGATCGCGGCCCGCACCTCGAGCGAGAGGTTGCCGCCGTCGGCGCCGTACGAGTCGGCGCGGTCGCCGATGGTGACCGCGCGGACGCCGCGCAGCGCCTCGCGGAACTGCTCCGCCGGGAACGGTCGCAGGACGTTCGGTGACAGCACGCCGACGCGCTCGCCCGCGGCGCGCAGCCGGTCCGCCGTGCCCTTCGCCGTCTCCGCCGCCGAGTTGAGGAGGACGAGCGCGGCCTCGGCGTCGCTCACGCGGTAGTCGTCGAGGATCGGGTACCAACGGCCGGTGAGGGCGGCGAGCTCGGCGAGGATCTCGGGGATGACGCGCCGCGCCGCCTCCATCGCCTGCGACAGCTGCACCTTGTTGTTGATGAGGTCGGGGTCGTTCATGTACGGCCCGTACGTCGCGGGATGCTCGAGGTCGAGCGGCGTCGGGTACGCCGGTCGCTCGCCGAGGAACGCGCGCACCGCCGACGCGTCGTCGAAGACGTTGATGCGCCGCTTCTGGTGGCTGGTGAAGAAGCCGTCGTACACGACCATGACGGGAAGCCGCACGTCGGGGTGCTCGCCGATCCGCACGGCGGCGAAGTTGAGGTCGTAGACCGACTGCGGATCGCGCGCGCAGAGGATGACCCAGCCGGTGTTGAGGGCGTAGTACACGTCGGAGTGGTCGCCGCGGATGTCGAGCGGTCCGGAGACCGTCCGCGCGGCGATGTTGAGGACCATCGGGACGCGGGTCCCGGCCTGCACCGGCAGCTCCTCGAGCGAATAGAGGAGTCCCTGCGAGCTGGTCGCGTTGAGCACGCGGCCGCCGCCGAGCGCCGCGCCGTAGCAGATGCCGGCCGCACCGTGCTCGCCGTCGCCGGCGATCATGACGATCTCGTGCTCGCCCTCGGCTTGCATGCGCGAGAGCTCCTCGGCCACCTCGGTCGACGGCGTGATCGGGAAGTAGCCCATGACCTCGAACCCGATGTCGCGCGCCGCGAGGGCGGCGGCCTCGTTGCCGCTGCGGAAGTCGGTCTTCTGCCGCGCGCGGCCGCTCGCGGCCTTCGCCTTCTCGGGGACCGTCACCGTCACGGGATCACCCCCGGGAAGAGCGGGACGCGGAGCTGGTCGGCGAGCCCGGGCGTCTCGGCCTGCTTCGAGAGCGCGCCGCTCGGACACGACTCGACGCAGCGGAGGCAGCCCTTGCAGTAGCGGTAGTCGATGCCCTTGAGCTCGCGCTCGTACTTGCCACCTGGCTCGCCGTCGGCCCACACGAAGCAAAGGTCGGGGCACACGAGGTCGCACACGCCGCAGTGCACGCACTTGTCGCGATCGAGGACCGCCATGTATCCGGTCCGGGACCACGACAGGTCGTTCCACGCGGTGTTCCCCGGCAGCGGGATGACGCCGCCGAGCGGCTGCGTCGCGTAGCCCCACGCGGGCTCGCTCCGCGCCGGCGGGAGGTCGCCCCCGGCGCGTCCGACGCCGGCGAACGCCTCGAACTCGGTGAGACCCCTGCGAAAGGCACGCTCGTTCGCGGCGACGGCCTCGGGGTGGCGTGCGGTGAAGGTCGCGTTCAGCTCCTCGAGGACGCACTCGGTGTCGAGCTGCGGGATCGCCGCGCACAACGTGCCCAGCAGGACGGCGTTGGGGCGCGACCGCTCCGCGGCGGCGATGCCCTGGGCGTCGACGCGGATGGCGCGCGCCGCCCGCGGGAGGGCCGCGAGCTGCGGCGGGATCGGACCGGCGGGCGCGTCGTAGATGAAGACGCCGTCGCGCCGCAGCCCGGCATACGTCACGGGGTCGCGCAGCAGCGCGGCATGGAAGACGACGATCGCATTCGGCGTCTCGACCGGCGCGTTCGTCCGGATCGGACGATCGGACGGCCCGAGGCGGATGAACGAGCGGATGCGGGTGCCCTTCTTCTCCGACCCGTAGCTCGAGAAGTGAGCTCCATTC
>JAGWSB010000041.1 GCA_028876375.1 Chloroflexota bacterium
CGTCAGCCCGTTCGTCGGCCGACTCGACGACATCGGCGAGGACGGCATGCAGGTGGTGCGCGACATCGTCGTCGCCTACCGCGCGCAGAACGTCCAGACGAAGGTGCTGGCGGCGAGCCTGCGTCACCCGATGCACGTGACGGAGGCCGCGCTGGCGGGCGCGGACGTCGCGACGCTCCCGTTCACGGTGCTCGAGCAGATGTACAAGCACCCGCTGACGGACGCTGGGATCGAGCGCTTCATGGCGGACTACCGCAAGACGCAGGAGCCCCAGCCCGTCCGGAAGTAGCTCCGCGCGGCAGGCTTCTCGGCGCCGTCGTCCTCGGACCGAGCGATCGCTACCCTCGCGGCGCGCCGCGCCACGTGCAGCCCATGTATGTCGGGCGCGCCGCTCGGTCGCTCCGGCGGTCCTCGTCCGACGCCGCCTCGCGCCTGCCGCGTCGCTACATCGTCAACGCCGAGGTGGCTCCCCGACAACGAGGTCGCGCACGTCCGCGTTCTGGACGCCGCAGAGGTCGAGCACGCACAGCATCAGCGCCGTCTCGGGCTCGGTGCGGCCCTGCTTGATCGCGAGGTCGGTCGCGTACAGCGCCTCGTAGGCGCGGACCACGTCGGCGCGCGACAGACGGCGCGCGTCGCCCTGCCAGCGCGCGATCGCGCCCGCCGATGAGCGGATCGCGCGCGCCATGCGCTCGGCGTCGGCGTTCGTCTTCATCGCCGAAGCGAAGAGGACGACGCGGAACTGCCACAGCAGCAGCGCGAGGATCTGCTGCGGCGCCTGCCCTTCGTCGAGCAGCCGGTCGAGTCGATCGACGGCGGTGCGCGCGTCGCGCTTGACGACGGCGCGCGTGAGATCGAACACCTCGGTCTCGATGGCGCCGGCTACGAGCGTCCGCACGTCGTTCGCGGTGACCGCGCGTCCGGCGGCGAAGGTCGCGAGCTTCGCGAGCTCCTGCTCGACGCGGTCGGTGTCGGGCCCCGTCGCCGAGGCGAGCTCGGCGACCGCGGCCGGCTCGAGCGCGACGCCCGCGAGCTTCGCGCGAGCGACGATCCAGGGGGGCACCTGGTCGGGCAGGAGCCGCGCGATGCGCTCGACGCGTCCTCCGGCCGCCTCGACGGCGCCGACGAGATCGGCCGCCGCGGGCTCCTCGCGCTTCGGCCGGGCGCGGCGGCGCGAGGGCGCCATGCGCGCGAGGGTGAGCAGGACGAGCGCGCTCTCCGGCGGGAACGCCGCGATGAACGACGGATCGGCGACGGCCTCGGCGTTGTCGACGACGACGATCCTCTTCTCGTCGGGGGCGTCGAAGAGACCCTGCGCCTGTCCGCTCATGGCGATCGCGTCGGGACCGTCGCTGCGCGCGTCGTGCCGCGTGACGCCGAGGGTGAGACCGAGGCGTGGGCTCGACACGGCGGCGAGGTCGCTCGGCTCGACCGGCTTGCCCGCGACGATGGCCGCGACGAGCTCAGCGAGACGAAGACGCGTGCGGTACGGGTCCTCCCCGATCAGGAGGAACACCGGCCTTGGCGGTGTGGGCGACGAGGGGCTGGCCATCGAGGTCGACGTCCACGGTGCCATAACGGTCGGTCCGGTACACGGGAAGGCCCTCGAGCGCGGCGAGCGTGGGGGGAGCGGGATGCCCGTAGCGGTTGCCGGCTCCGACGGACAGGATGACGAGCTCCGGACGCACCGCTGCGACGAGCTCGCGCGTCCGGACGCTCTCCGCGCCGTGGTGCTGCGGCACGAGGACGCGCGACGCGAGCGCGTCCGGGCGGAGCAGCAGGTCCGCCAGCGCGTCGTCGACGGAGTCGCCGAGCAGGAGCAGGGACGATCGCGGCGACTCGACGCGCATCGCGAGCGACGGGACGTCGACGCGGCGATCCGGCTCCGGCGCGAGGACGCGGACGGTCACCGCGCCGAGCCGCACCGAGGCGCCCGCGCCCACCGCGCGCCTCGGCACGCCCGCACGCGCGAGCGCATCGGACCACTGCCGGACGAAGGGGACGTCGTTCATCCCCACCGGCTCGATGGCCGTTCCGACGGCGTAGTGCTCGAGGACGGCGATGAGGCCGGCGCCGTGGTCGGCGTGCTCGTGCGACAGCGCGATGAGATCGATCCGCCGCTGCCACGGTGGCAGAGCCGCGCCGAGCTGCCGCAGCAGCACGGCGGGGTCGGGACCGCCGTCGACGAGCGCGTAGCGGCCCTCGCTCTCGATCAGGAACGCGTCGCCCTGGCCGACGTCGAGCGCGTGGATGCGAAAGGTGGCGGACGCGGTCAGGTTCGACGCGCCGAAGGCGCTCCCGGCGAGAGCGCCGAGGCAGAGGAGGCCCGCGGCTGAGGTAGCGACGCCGCGGCCACGCAGCGCGGAGAGCGAGAGGGGGCGCGGCATGGCGAAGCGAGGGCCGCGCAGCGCCGCGACGACGGCACCCAGGCGGCCGACGCGCGTGGGCGCGCGGAGGGCGAGCGCTCCGACGAGCAGCGCGATCGCGACGAGCGCGCCCGTCCCCACGCCGGGAGGCACCGTCACGGCCGCGAGCGGCACGGCGGCCGCGACCTCGATGCCGCGGCGGAAGAGGGATGCGCTCGCGTAGGCGGCCATGGCGAGCGGCCACGCCGCGGCGGGCGCGACCGCGCCCACGGCGGCCGCGGCGGCGCCGAACACCATGATCGGGGCGAACAGCGGGACGGCGAAGAGATTGGCGATCGGCGAGACGAGCGAGATCCGTCCGAACACGGCCGCGACGATCGGGATGGTGGGCGTCGATGCCGCGATCGTCGCCGCGAGCCCTTCCGCGGCCCACGCCGGCAGGTGCGCGAGACGCGCGCGCACCGCGCGCTCCCACACGATGAGCCCGGCCGTCGCGCTCACGCTGAGCAGGAAGCCGACGTCCTCGAGCGCCGCTGGATCGACGAGCAGCATCAGCGCGACCGCGGCGCCGAGGGCGTTCGCCGCCACGCCCGGGCGCCCGAGCGCGAGTCCGAGCGACCCGACCGCCGACATCAGCGCCGCGCGCACGACGCTGGGCTGCGGTCCGACGAGGACGCTGTACGCGCTCACCGCGGCGACCGTCGCGATGGCCACGGCGAGCGAGGGCGCGCGACCGCGGAGCGCCATCGCCGCGCCGGCGGCGACGAGCGTCATGTTGAAGCCGGAGATGGCGAGGATGTGCGTCGTCCCGGTCACGGCGAAGGCGGCGCGGAGGTCGCGCGGGATCGCGCTCCGCTCGCCGAGGACGATCCCGAGGACGATGCTCCCTTCCGGCTCGGGGATGAGGGCGCGCAGGGGAGCGGCGAGCGAGGCGCGCAGACCGACGACGTGGGCGTCCGCGGACGGCTCGAGCGCGGGAAGGGCGACGAGCGTCCGCAGCGCGCTCGCGACGCCGACGACCGCGACGGCGGACCACAGGACGCGTCGCGGGCGATCGTCGCTCACGAGCGCGAGAGGGAGCGCGACGACGGCGAACGCGCTGCCGAGGGCGAGCTGCGTGATGGGGCCGCAGAGCGACGCGACGGCGCACAGCGTCGCGACCGCCGCGGCCGCGACGAGCGGCGCACGAAGAAGGCGGGTCACCGCGTCGTGACGAGGTCCTTGATGTCGGCATAGACGCGCGCCGTGACCAGGCCGCGCGTCTGAAGCTCCTCGACGCGCGCGAAGGGGCGCTGCTGCCGCGAGCGGAGGATCCGCGAGGCGGTGCTGGGGCCGACACCGGGGAGCGCGACGAGCTCGGCCTCGCTCGCGCGGTTCACGTCGACCTTCGTCTCGGCCGGAGTGCCGGCGCTGCCGGCGGGTGGAGCTTCGCCCGGCTTGGGCACGTAGATGCGCATCCCGTCGCGGAGGAGCGCGGCCTTGTTGACGGCGAAGAGGTCGGCGTCGCCCGTCATGCCACCCGCCGCGAGCAGCGCGTCGAGGACGCGCGACCCTGTCGGAAGACGCACGACGCCGGGGCGCGCGACGGCGCCGACGACGTCGACGACGACGAACGCCGGAGCGGTGGGCGACGGGGAGGCCTCGGGGGTCTCCACGACGGGCGGCGGATCCGAGTGGCGCGTGACGACCCCGATGCCCGCTCCGGCGACGGCGAGCACGGGGACGAGCAGCAGCAGGAGGCGCGGCATCGGTACACGATCGGCACGCGTTTGCGCGGGCTAGTTGCGGGCGGACACCTTCTGCATCTGCCCGATCGCGACGGGGAGGCTGCCCGCCGTCGTGCCGTCCACCTCGACGTCGAAGCGGTGCGTCCCGTAGACGGTGAAGTTGATGTTGTTGAGCTCGACGATGACGTTCACGTCCTGCCCGGGCATGGCGCGCACCTGGATGCGCGGCGCCTCGGGCATCGCGGCGCTGCCGTCGGGGCGCATGAGGCGGACGACGACCTCGTGCGGGCCTTGGTCGAGACCGAGGATCGCGACGAGGTACATCCGCGGGTGCTGCGCCGGCAGACCGCTCACGGTGATGTTGCGGAAGATGCCGACCATCGTCACCTTCCCGTCCTGCCCGACGAGGGCGTGATCGCACAGCGCGGCGACGCGCACCTCGAGCGTCATGCCGTCACGATGCTCACGAGCCGGTCGGGAACGACGATCACCTTCGTCACCTTCCGCGCGCCGATCGCCGCCTTGGCCCTCTCGCTCGCGAGCGCGGCGGCGCGCGCGTCGGCCTCGGAGAGGCCCGCCGGCACCGTGAGGCGGTCGCGCAGCTTGCCGTCGACCTGCACGACCAGCACGACCTCGTCTGCTTTCGCGAGCGCCGGGTCGTACGACGGCCACGGCTGCTGGTGCACCGAGTACGCGCCGCCGCGGCGCGCCCACAGCTCCTCCGCGATGAAGGGAGCGAACGGCGCCAGTAGCAGGATCAGCGTGCGCACGCCGGCGTCGCGCGTCGGACCGCTGCTGTTCGACAGGCGGTTCTCCAGCTTCATCAGGGCCGCGACCGCCGTATTGAAGTGGTACGCCTCGAGGTCCGCACCGACCTTGTGGATCGCGCGATGGATCTCTCGCTCCAGGTCGTGGTCGACGGCGCCCGGCACAGGCTTCGACAGCGCCAGCCGCCACACCGAGTGCAGGAACCGCGACGTGCCGTCGATCCCGGCGGCGTCCCAGTCGGCTCCCTGCGTCCACGGACCCAAGAACATCATGAACATCCGCAGCGCGTCGGCGCCGTACTTCTTCACGTACGCATCGGGCGACTGCACGTTCCCGCGCGACTTCGACATCTTCTTGCCGCCGAAGACGATCATTCCTTGGTTCTGCAGCCGCAGGGCGGGCTCGTCGAACCATAGCTCGCCGACGTCGCGCAGGGCCTTG
Organism: Chloroflexota bacterium; assembly: GCA_028876375.1. GTDB lineage: Bacteria > Chloroflexota > Limnocylindria > P2-11E > P2-11E > JACPOT01. Next base: position 5,303 of record JAGWSB010000041.1, read on the forward strand.
CAGACGAAGCGCATGTAGAGCAGGTGCAGGATCGCGTGCTCGATCCCGCCCGTGTACTGATCGACGGGCAGCCACTGGTGCCCGACCGTCTTGTCCATGAACGACGCCTGGGTCTTCGGATCGAGGTAGCGGTACATGTACCAGGAGGAGTCGACGAAGGTGTCCATCGTGTCGGTCTCGCGGCGTGCGGGGCCGCCGCAGCGCGGACACGTCGTATCCGTGAACGCTTCGACCTTCTCGAGAGGGTTGCCGCCCTTGCCCGTGAACTCGGTATCGCGCGGCAGCACGACGGGCAGCTGCTCGTACGGCACCGGCACCATGCCGCACTTCTCGCAGTACACGACGGGGATCGGCGTCCCCCAGTAGCGCTGGCGCGAGATGAGCCAGTCGCGCAACCGGTACGTCACGGACGGCCCACCGATGCCGCGGCGCTTCGACTCGTCGGCGACCAGACCCTTGCCCTCCTCGCTGCGCCGTCCGGTGTACGGGCCGCTGTTGACCATGACGCCCTCGCCGGTGTGGCAGCGGACCACGCCCTCCGAGGCGTCGTGCTCCGTGCCGTCGCGGGAGATGACCTCGCGGATCTCGAGGCCGTACTTCTTCGCGAAAGCGAAGTCCCGGTCGTCGTGCGCGGGGACCGCCATGATCGCGCCCGACCCATACGTCACCAGGACGTAGTCGGCGATCCAGATCGGGATGCGCTCGCCGGTGAAGACGTTGCGCGCGTACGCGCCGGTGAAGACGCCGGTCTTTTCGGCGCCTTCGGCGGTGCGCTCGATCTCAGGCGCGTTGCGCGCCTTCTCGACGTAGGCGTCGACCTCCGCCTTGCGGTCCGGCGTAGTGACGACGCCGACCAGGCGGTGCTCGGGGGCGAGCACCATGAACGTCGCGCCGTAGATCGTGTCGGGGCGAGTGGTGAAGAAGCGGATCTCCTCGCCCGCGTGACCCTCGACGGGGAACGCCAGCTCGGCGCCCTCGGAGCGGCCGATCCAGTTCGTCTGCATGACGCGCACGCGCTCCGGCCACTCGATGCCGTCGAAGCGCAGCAGCTCGTCCGCGTACTTCGTGATCCGCCAGAACCACTGCTCCAGCTCGCGCTTGACGACGGGCGTCTCGCAGCGCTCGCATCGGCCCGCGATGACCTGCTCGTTGGCCAGCACCGTCTGATCCTTCGGACACCAGTTCACCGGCGCCTTCGCGCGGTAGGCCAGCCCCTTCTCCAGGAGCTTCAGGAAGATCCACTGGTTCCAGCGGTAGTACTCGGGGTAGCAGGTGACGACCTCGCGCCGCCAGTCGATCGCGGCGCCCATGGCTCGGAACTGCCGGCGCATGTTGGCCATCGTCTTCTCGGTGAAATCGGCAGGATGCACGCCGCGCTTGATCGCGGCGTTCTCGGCCGGCAGGCCGAATGCGTCGAAGCCCATCGGGAACAGGACGTTGTGCCCGCGCATGCGCAGGTAGCGCGCCGTCGCGTCCGGCGCGGCGAACGCGTACCAGTGCCCGACGTGCACCTCTCCCGAGGGGTACGGGAACATCGTCAGGAAGTAGTAGTTCTGCTTCCCGGGCGTCTCGTTGGGGGTCTCGTGAAGGTGCGTGCTCTCCCACGTGTCGGCCCATTTGGCCTCGATGGCCGCCGGCACGTATCTCTCGATGCGCTCCGCTTCTTGTACCGACACGTCAGACCTCCCACGACGAAAAAGACCCTTCGTCCGAACAGGGACGAAGGGTCACACGACCTCCGCGGTACCACCCTGAGTTGAGACAGAACGCCGATGCGGTGGACCTGGCGGGATTCGAACCCGCGACCCCCACACTGCCAGTGTGATGCGCTCCCACTGCGCCACAGGCCCAGGAAAAGGAATGTCTCCTCTCATTTGACGTTGGTAACGGACGTCACTCCGGCGGACGCTACTCGGCGCGCCTTTCGCGTCCGCGGCTCCCGGGCGAGTTCCGCGCTCCGTACCCGCCAGCTCACACCACCCGCTGGCTCTCTGATCGGACGGGGATCGCGTACTGCTCCCGTTCGCTGCCGCTCGACGAAAAGTATAGGTGCGCGCGCGTGTGATCCGCGTTGCGGATCGACCGAGGCTAGCTGCCGTGCGCGGCCGGTGAGGCGCGCGACGCCGACGACCCGACGTCCTGGTGCGTGCAGATGGCCTGGAGCGCGCCGAGGGCGAAGCAGATCGAGATGAGCGAGCTGCCGCCCTGCGAGATGAACGGCAGCGGGATGCCGGTGACCGGCATGAGCGAGATGGCCATCCCGACGTTGACGACGATCTGGAACGCGAGCATCGCGGCGATCCCGCCGGCGAAGTACGTGCCGAACGCGTCGCGCGAGCGGTGCGCGATCCGGAGCGCGGAGAGCAGCAGGACGATGTAGAGCACGAAGAGGATGACCGCGCCGACGAAGCCGAGATCCTCGGCGAGGCCGGAGAAGACGAAATCCGACTCGGCGATGGGCAGGTACCCCAGAGGTGACTGCGTGCCCGCGGTGAGGCCCTTGCCGCTGAGCGAGCCCGATCCGACGGCGATGAGCGACTGGATGATGTTCCAGCCCGCGCCCTGAGCGTCGGCCCAGGGGTTGAGGAAGCTGGTCAGACGCGCCTGTTGGTAGGGCTTGAGGTTGGCCCATATGACCGGCATGGCCGCCATGCCCGCCGCGGCGATCGCGGTGAGCTGCCAGAGCCGCGCGCCCGCCATGAAGGCCATGCCGAAGAAGATCCCGACGAACACGAGGCTCGTGCCGAGGTCGGGCTGCTTGTACACGAGCGCGACCGGAGCGGCGAGGAGGGCCAGGCCGCCCGCGAGCGTCAGCGGCGAGCGCACGTCGTGGTCGGCGAACCATTTCGCGAGCACGACGACCATGAAGACCTTGGCGAACTCGCTCGGCTGGAACTTGGACCCGGCGATCGCGACCCAGCGCGTAGCGCCGAGCGTCGAGTGGCCGATGACGAGGACGACGGCGAGCAGACCCAGCGTCCCGAGGTAGATGAGCGGCGCCAGCGTCCCGAGCCACGAGTGGTCGACGAAGGCCACGAGGGACATGAGGGAGAGCCCGATGACGGCGTAGAGGATCGCCCGGAGCAGCTGCTGCCCGACGTCGCCGGTGAAGCTGCGGTCCTCGACGGTGTTCGAGTAGCCGGTCACGAGGCCGTACCCGATGAGGAGCAGCGTCGAGATGAGCAGGATCCAATCGAGGTCCATGAGCCGACGCGCGCTTGGCCGGTCGTGCAGGGGCGACGCGGGCGCGCGCATCGCGAGCGGACGGACGCTCACGGCAGGCTCGCGTCGGCCTTCGAGACCCCTTCGTACGTCTCGATGACGCGCTGCGTGATGCCGACGGCCGGGTTGAGGCAGACATCGCACATCGACTTGCTCGAGTCGTAGAGGAAGATCGCCATCGAGATGTGCGCCGTCGGGTCGTAGTTGGCCCGATCGGGGACCCAGCTCACGAACCAGTTGTGGAACGAGAGCTCCTGCCGGCCGAGAGCGTCGGCGCCCGACGACACGCCGAACTCGGCGGTGCCCGTCTTGCCCGCGAAGGGGAGCTTCGCGTCGGGCATGTAGGCGTGGTAGATGGTGACCGCGCGGCGGCCGCCCTCGCGGATGAGCTCGAGGTCCTTCGGGTTCACGTCGAGCTTGCGGATGACCTCGGGCCCCTGCTGGTAGACGACCGTGCCGTCGGGCGCTTTCACCTCCTTGAGGAGGTGCGGGCGGTAAAGGGTCCCGCCGTTCGCGACCGCGGAGTACGCGTTCAGGAGCTGGATGGGCGTGACCGCGACGTATCCCTGGCCGATCGACTCCTGGTACGTGTTACCGATCGTCCAGGGCTCGCCGAAGCGCTCCATCTTCCAGCTCGGGTCCGGCATGATCCCGCTCGCCTCGCCGGGCAGATCGATCCCGGTCGGGGCGCCGAAGCCGAGCATGCGCCCGTACTTGGCTATCGCGTCCGGACCGGCTCCCTTGAAGCCCGTGTTCGGGTTGCCGCCGCCCAGCGTGTAGAAGTAGATGTCGCTGGAGTTCGCGAAGCCGCCGATGAAGTCCAGCGGCCCGTGCGCGCGCCAGTCGTAGAAGTTGTAGCCGTCCACGCTGAGCACCATCGAGTTGACGTTGACAATCGTGTTCCGCGTGGCCACCCCCGTGCTCAGCGCGGAGAGGCCGGTCACGAGCTTGAACGTCGATCCGGGCGGATACATGTCGCCGATGGCCTTGTTGACGAGCGGATGGCGCGGGTCCGAGTTCCACGCCTTCATCTGCGCCGTGCTCACGCCGGTGACGAAGGCGTTGTTGTCGAACGAGGGGACCGAGACGAGCGCGAGGACCTCGCCGGTCTGCGGGTCCTCGGCGACGCCCGCCGCGGCCGTCCACTTCCCGTCCTGCACGCCCTTCGCGAGCTCCGCCGCCAGCAGGTGCTGGAGCTTGTCGTCGATGGTCAGCACGAGGTCGTTCCCGGGCTTCGGCGGAACGAGCCCGAGCGTGCGCAGCTCGCGCTGCGCCGCGTCGCGCTCCACCTCGCGCCATCCCAGGGTGCCGCGCAGGTACTTCTCGTATTCCCACTCGAGCCCGGTCTTCCCGATGGTGTCCTGCAGCAGATAGCCGTCGTCCTTGTGGGCGGCGTACTCCTCGGCGTTGATGTCGCCGACGTAGCCGATGATCGGCGAGTACAGGGTCGGGTCGGGGTAGTAGCGGAGCGCGTCGGCGGCGACGCTGACGCCGGGGTACAGCTCGGCGCGCTCGACGAGCAGCAGCGCGGCGTCGCGGGTGAGCGGCTGATCGCTCACCTTGACCGGCTCGTACGGGTTGCGCGTCCGCTGGTCGTCGATCGCCTTCGTGATCTCGTCGACGCCGCGCCCGATGACCCCCGCGAGACGCGACGCCACGTCCGCCTCCTGCGCTTTCGGCAGGTCGACGGGGATGACGGACACGGCGAAGCCGGGGTCGTTCCGCGCGAGGAGCTTTCCCGTCCGGTCGTAGATGACGCCGCGGTCGGGCAGGACCGGGATGCGGACGATGCGGTTCTGTTCCGCCAGGGAGCGGTAGTACGCGCCGTGGACCACCTGCAGATCCCACAGCCGCACGCTGAGCACGACGAACATCACGACGATGCCGATCGCGACGAACGTCAGCCGTCGTGGATGGACGAAGACGCGACCCTGGTCCAGCACTTAGAAAGGTGACTCCTGTTCGGTGAGCCGCCGCACTATCCGAGCGAGAGGGTACGCGACCACGGCGAGCGCGGCGGTGTAGATCGCGACTCCGAGCGTCTCCGCGGCGACCAGCGCCGGCGCCGGGAGCGGGTGCCCGAGGAAGGCCAGCAGCCCGAGGTAGATGCCTTGCGTGAGGAGCGCCGCCACCCCGACCCCGAGGACGCTCGCGAGGACGGGGACGGGCTTCGACGTCGACCGCTCCCCCAGCCCGACGATGAGCGCGCCGGGCAGCAGCGCCACGGTGAACGCCCCCAGCGGGCCCGCCGAGAGGACGTCGGTGGCGAGGCCGCCGACGAACGCCCACCACAGCCCCTCACGGGCCCCCGTCGCGATCGACCAGCTCGCGGCCACCAGGACGGGCATGCTCGGGAAGGCACCTCCCACGGTGATGAGGCTCGCCACCGCCCCTTGGATCAGGGCCGCGACGACAGGAACGACGAGCGCGAGGGCGATGCGCACTCGTCCCCGCTAGCCCGGAACGGACGACCGGGAGCGGCGGTACGGGTCGCCTACGGGCGCGCCCCATCCTGGATGGCCCGCGCTTCCGTCGCCGCGCGCTCCGGCGCGTCGTCGGTCGCCTCGATCTCCTTCGTGAGCTGCGCCAGAGGGTCCTCGTCGCGGAGCTTGGCGAGCACGTAGATGAGGACCAGCCGCAGCGTCGCCGCCACCGGCACGGCCAGGATGACCCCGAGCAGCCCGAAGAGCGCGCCACCCGCCAGCACCGAGAAGATCACGACCGCCGGATGGAGACGCACGATGCGGCCGATGACGAGCGGCACGACGACGTAGTCCTCGACCTGGCGGAGGACGGTGTACATGATCACCACGGCTCCGACGTACCACAGCTGCGTCCAGCCGAAGGGGCTCGGGTGTCCGAGCGCGACGAGGGCCGCGAGGGCGCCGGCCGTGATCGGTCCGACGATGGGGATGAGCTCGAGGACACCCGTGATCGATCCCAGCAGCACGCTGTAGGGCACCTTGAGGATCGACAACCCGATGCCCGTCACGGTCGCCATCAAGAGGACGAGGATCAGCTGGCCGCGGATGTAGCGGCGGATGAGGTAGCCGACCTGACCGCCGATGTGCAGCAGCTCCGCGCGCTGGGTGCGCGGCACGAGCCCTTCCAGCGACTCGAACAGCCGCGGCGCGTCACGCAGCACGAAGAAGACGGCGATCAGGAAGACCAGGAGCTCGAGCGCGAAGCGTCCCAGGGCCTGCGCCAGCGGGACCACCATCCGCCCGACGTTCTGGGCGACCTCCTGCGTCCCTCCCGGGAAGACCAGCGCCGTCAGGTCGCCGAGGCCGATGTCGCGAAGGATCTCCGCGCCCGTCCGCTGCGCGTTGAGCACCGTCGACGGGAACGCGCGCTGCAGCTCGTGCAGCTGAGCGACCGCGATAGGCGCGACCAGCCGGAGGACGCCGGCGATCGCGGCCAGCAGGATGAGGAACACGGTCGCCGCCGCGGCGCCGCGCCGGAGGCCGCGCTTCTCGAAGAAGCCGACGGCGGGCAAGAGCACGTACCCGACGACGAACGCCCACACGAACGGCGGCACGATCTCCCCCGCCCTCCACAGCAGCAGCAGGACCCCCGCGAGGACGAGGGCAAGCGCGATCCGCTTGGTCAACGGAGACCATCTCCGCTCCACCACCATCGCGTCGATCATAGGCGGCGGCCCCGGATGCGAGGCTCGCGCGCGGCGCCCCTCCGCATCCGGGATCGGGCGCAGGGTCTGAACGGCCGAAGGGCCGTAGGCTTGCTCGGACGGATGCCCCGACGCGCGCTGCGACCGACTTTGATAGCGGCGCGGAGGGTTCGCCGTCCTGCTGATACCAAGAACGGTCGCTCGCGACGTTCGACGGAGAGATGTCCAAAACGCTAGAACTGATGTACTGATCTCTACCGGGTCGGGTACAATGCGAGGACGTCTCCTCACTTCACTCCCACGCTTCTGCGCACCCTCGGAGACGCCGACCCCCTTGGCCCCAGGCCCCGTTCCAACGGCAGACGGGCCGGTATTCGTCGCAGAATGTTCTGGCAGCGTGGCGCATCCGGGGCACTCGATCCCTGGCCCGGTGGGAGCAGCTCGTGACCGCGCGGATAGCGGTAAGCAACCAGAAGGGCGGCGTGGGGAAGACCTCCACGGCGATCAGCCTCGGCTCTGCGGTCGCCGCCGCCGGACGGACCGTCCTTGTGATCGACCTTGACCCTCAGACCAACGCGACCAGCGCGCTCGGGCTCCCGAAGGACGCCCAACGATCCATCCACGGCGTTCTGCTCAGAGACGAGCCGCTCCAGCAAGCGGTGACCGAGACTACCGTTCCACGTCTGCACGTGCTCCCTTCTTCGGTCGACATGGCATCCGCAGAGGTCGAGCTGGTTCCGGTAATGGCGCGAGAGTTCAGGTTGCGCGCAGCTTTATCGCAACTCGAAGGCTATGACCTCGTCCTCATCGACTGCCCGCCTTCGCTCGGGCTGCTCACGGTCAACGCTCTTGTGGCGGCCGACTTCGTGATCGTGCCCGTCCAGTGCGAGTACTTGGCTCTCGAGGGGCTCGCACAGCTCCTCTCGACCATCGAGGCGGTCAAGAGCCGGCTCAATCCCCAGCTCTCGATCCTCGCGATCCTCCTGACGATGGAGGACAAGCGCAACCGGCTCTCGCAGCAGATCGCGGACGAGGTCACGAGCCACTTCCCGGACCTCGTCGCGCGGACGCGCATTCCCCGCTCGGTGCGCCTCGCCGAGGCGCCGAGCCACGGGCGGCCGATCGACGTGTACGACCCCACCTCTCGCGCGACGGCCGCCTACGCGGAGTTCGCGCGCGAGATCGAAGCGCGCCTTGCGCGCGGCGCGACCTCCACGACGATGGGGGTCGCCTCCTGATGCGCACCGGTCTCGGCCGCGGGCTCGACGTTCTCCTCGGCCAATCGACGTCCTCGGCTGCCGCTCCTTCCTCGAAGCCGTCGATCAACGAGATCCCGCTCGAGAAGATCGTCCCCAACCCTCAACAGCCACGCCGCGTGTTCCCCGCCGACGAGATGGAGCAGCTCGCCGCGTCGATCAAGCGGCACGGGGTGCTGCAACCTATAGTGGTATCACGGAGCGGTGACGGCTACGAGCTCGTCGCCGGCCATCGCCGCGTGCTCGCGTCGCGTCTCGCGGGGCGGACCTCCATAGCGGCTGTCGTCCGCGACGACGTCTCGGATCGGCTTGAGCTCGCGCTCGTCGAGAACGTCCAGCGCGCCGACCTCAACGCTCTCGAGGAAGCACGCGCCTACCGGCTGCTCATGGAGACCTACGGGCTCACCCAGCAACAGGTCGGCGAGAGGGTCGGGAAGGCCCAACCGACGATCGCGAACACGCTCAGGATCCTCGAAGCGCCTCAGATCCTGCAGGACGCGCTCTCAGATGGCAAGATCAGCGAGGCGCACGTCCTCTGCCTGTTGCAGCTCCACGCCTCGCAAACGCCGACGGCGCTGGCGGAGGTCCTGGCCAAGCACCTTTCGGTGAGGGAGACGGATGCGCTCGCACGGCGGCTGGCCGGCCGCCATGCGAAGCCGAACGGTCGCGTCGCGCGCGGCGTCGACCCGGAAGTGAGGGCGCGGACGGCGGACCTACGCGCGGCACTGGGCACCAAGGTGGAGATCGTGAAGGGGCGCAAGGGCGGAAGCATCCGGATCGACTTCTACTCGGACGACGAATTCCAGCGGCTCTTCGAGATGCTCACGCAGGGGACGAAGTAAGTGGCGACGGTGAAGACGACGAACGGACGGGGCACGGTGAAGAAGGACAACGGTGACGGGCGCGACATGAGCTACAGCGCGAAGGACATCCAGGTGCTCGAGGGCCTCGAGGCCGTCCGTCGCCGCCCTGGCATGTACATCGGCACCACCGACCTGCGCGGGCTGCACCACCTCATCCGCGAGGTCCTCGACAACTCGATCGACGAGGCGATGAACGCGGTGTGCGATCGCATCGACGTGATCATCCATACCGACGACCGCGTCACCGTGAAGGACAACGGCCGCGGTATCCCGGTCGACAGGCAGCCGCAGACGGGGAAGTCGGCGCTCGAGGTCGTCCATACCATCCTGCACGCCGGCGGCAAGTTCGGCGGTCGCGGATACAAAGTGTCCGGCGGACTCCACGGCGTCGGCGTGTCGGTGGTCAACGCTCTCTCGGACCGGCTGCGGGTCGAGGTGCACCGCGACCACAAGGTCTACACGCAGGAGTACGAGCGCGGTAAGCCGCTCGGCCCGGTGCGCGCGGCGAGCCACAACGAGCAGCTCCCGCCCGCGCTGTCGTGGAGGCCGCGCGAGGTCCTGACGGGCACGATCACGACGTTCCACCCGGACCCCGAGGTCTTCCCGGTCATCCAGTGGGACCCCTCGATCGTCTCGCAGTGGATGCGTGAGACGGCCTACCTGAACAAGGGGCTGTGGCTGTCGCTCAGCGACGAGCGGAGCGGCACCGAGGAAAGCTTCTACTTCGACGGCGGCATCGTCTCGTTCGTCCGGCACCTCAACAAGGCGCACCAGGTGCTGCACAAGCCCGTCTACGTCGAGCGGTCGTTCCCCGAGAACGACACGATCGTCGAGGTGTCGCTCCAGTACAACGACAGCTTCGCCGAGCGCGTCTACACCTTCGCCAACAACATCAACACCATGGACGGCGGCGCCCACCTCACGGGCTTCCGCACGGCGCTCACGCGCACGCTCAACTTCCACGCGCGGAAGATCGGCCTGCTGCGCGAGGCGGATCCCAACCTCACGTCCGAGGACGTGCGCGAGGGTCTGACCGCCGTCATCAGCGTCAAGATCAAGGAGCCGCAGTTCGAGGGTCAGACCAAGACGCGCCTCGGCAACGCGGAGGTCCAGGGGCAGGTCGCCGCGGCCGTGAACGACGCGCTCGGGCAGTACCTCGAGGAGAACCCTCCCGACGCGCGCCGGATCATCGAGAAGTGCCTCACCGCGTTCCGCGCGCGAGAGGCGGCGCGCAAGGCGCGCGACCTCGTGCTGCGCAAGGGCGCGCTCGACGGGTTCTCCCTGCCGGGCAAGCTCGCCGACTGCCAGGAGCGCGACCCGGAGCGCGCGGAGCTGTTCATCGTCGAGGGTGATTCGGCCGGCGGCTCCGCGAAGCAGGGCCGCGACCGCCGCTTCCAGGCCATCCTCCCGCTGCGCGGCAAGATCCTCAACGTCGAGAAGTCGCGCGCCGACAAGATGCTGGGCAACGAGGAGATCAAGGCGATCATCACGGCGCTCGGCACCGGGATCGGCGACTACTTCGACGCGAAGAAGCTGCGCTACGGACGGACGATCCTCCTCGCCGACGCCGACGTCGACGGCTCGCACATCCGCACGCTCCTGCTCACCCTCCTGTATCGGCACTTCAAGCCGCTCATCGAGGACGGCCGCGTGTACATCGGCCAGCCGCCGCTGTTCCGGATCCAGCTCGGCAAGGAGGTGCGCTGGGCGTACTCGGAGGCCGAGCGCGACAAGGCCATCAAGGAGCTGAAGACGCTCGCGCGCACGAAGCGCGAGGCGCGGAAGAAGGGCGAGAAGGCCGAGCCGGAGCCGGCGACGCTGAACACCGACGAAGGCACCGACGACGGCAAGGGTGGGAGAGAGCCCGCGATCCAGCGCTACAAGGGTCTCGGCGAGATGAACGCCGAGCAGCTGTGGGCGACGACGCTCGACCCCGAGACGCGCACGCTGAAGCTGGTCAAGCTCGAGGACGCCGAGCAGGCCGACCTCGTGTTCGACGAGCTCATGGGCTCCGAGGTCGAGGGCCGCAAGAAGTGGATCATGGCCAACGCCACGAAAGCCTCGCTGGATGTCTAGCCGTCGCCCGCGCGCGCAGACCGAGGCGCCGCGGCGACGAGGTCGAGCACGCGGGCCCGAGGAAGGGCTTTGCCCGACCGAAGGTGGGGATTAGTGGCGAGACTCAGCGAGCTCGGCGTCGATTTCCAGCACTGGTGCTTCGCCTGCGGTCAGCGGAACCCGATCGGGCTGCACCTCGACTTCGACGTGGCGCGTGGACGCGCGGCGACGCGCTTCACGGGCGAGAAGCGCCACGAGGGCTACGAGGGCACGCTTCACGGCGGGATCGTCGCCGCGCTCCTCGACGAGACGATGGGCTGGGCCATATTCCAGTCCGGGATCTGGGCGGTGACGGCGAAGCTCGGCGTCACGTACCGGCGCCCGGTGCCGGTGGGGGACGAGCTGCGCGTCGTCGGCGAGATCGTGCGTGATCGCGGGCGCGCGATCGAGCTGCGCGGCGAGATCGCGCGCGCGGCCGACGGCGAGGTGCTCGCCGAGGCCGACGCGATGTACATGCGCATGCCCGAGGAGACGAGGCGCGTGCTCGAGCAGCGCTACTCGGTGACGCCGGAAGCGTTCGAGCGGGTGAGGGCCGCCGTGGCGGCCGAAGAGGAGGCAGCGAGGACGTGATCGATAGGGGCGGGAACGAGCGGATCATAGGCGTCGAGCTGCGGTCGGAGATGCGCCAGGCCTACCTCGACTACGCGATGAGCGTCATCGTCTCGCGCGCGCTCCCCGACGTGCGCGATGGGCTGAAACCGGTCCAGCGCCGGATCCTGTACGCGATGTACGAGCTCGGCCTCCGCCCCGACCGACCGTTCCGCAAGTCCGCGAGCGTCACGGGCGAGGTGATGGGGAAATACCACCCCCACGGCGACGCGCCGATCTACGACGCGCTCGTGCGGCTCGCGCAGGACTTCACCGTCCGCTACCCGCTCATCCAGGGTCAGGGGAATTTCGGCTGCTTCACCGGGGAGACCAAGGTCGAGCTCACGAACGGCGACCAGAAGACCTTCATCGAGCTCATCGAGATGGTCCGGCACGGGCTGCGCGCCGACGTGTTCACCATCGACCAGCACCGCAACGTACGCCTCAAGCCGGTGCGCGCGCCGCGCCTCGTCCGCCGGAGCGACGACGTCGTGAAGGTCACGCTCTCCAACGGGAACGAGGTGCTGTGCACGCCCGACCACCGCTTCATGCTCCGCGACGGCACCTACCGCGAGGCGCAGTCGCTGCGCGCGAAGGACCAGCTCATGCCCTTCTCGCGCTCGGCGATCCCGGAGCGTCTCCACCGCACCGGCGCGTTCCCTGTCCCGGCGAGCCTGCAGGTGCGCGTCGACAAGGTCGAGCCGGCGGGCCGCGCCGACGTGTACGACCTGACGGTCGACGTCACGCAGAACTTCGCGCTCTCGGCCGGCGTGTTCGTCCACAACTCGATCGACGACGACCCGCCCGCCGCACAGCGGTACACCGAGGCGCGGCTCGCGGCGATCTCCCTCGAGCTGCTCGCCGACATCGAGAAGGAGACCGTCGACTGGGCACCGAACTACGACAACCGGCTCCAGGAGCCGCTCGTCCTTCCGTCGCGCCTGCCCAACCTCATCGTCAACGGCTCGTCGGGGATCGCCGTCGGCATGGCCACGAACATCCCGCCGCACAACCTGCGCGAGGTCACGGAGGCGACGAAGCGTCTCATCGACGACCCCGAGCTCACCATCGACGACCTCTGCGAGACGATCACCGGCCCCGACTTCCCGGGGGGCGCGCTCGTCTATCGGTTCGAGGAGCAGCGCAACGTCGAGACGGGCAAGGCCGAGCGCGTCGACGCGCTCCGCCGTGCCTACGGCAACGGCCGCGGACGCGTGATCATGCGCGCCCGCGCGCACCTCGAGGATCTGCGCGGGGGCCGCACCGCGATCGTCGTGACCGAGCTGCCGTACGCGGTCAACAAGGCCACCCTCATCGAGAAGATCGCCGAGCTGGTGCAGGCCAAGCGCCTCGCCGGCATCTCCGACATCCGCGACGAGAGCGACCGCGAGGGCATGCGCATCCACATCGAGGTGAAGCGCGACGACGACCCGCAGCGCGTCCTCAACTCGCTCTACAAGCACACCGCGATGCAGTCGGCGTTCAACTTCAACATGCTCGCGCTCGTCAACGACCAGCCGCGGACGCTCTCGCTGAAGGACATCCTGCAGGCGCACATCGACTACCGCCGCGACGTCATCCGCCGGCGCAGCGAGCACGATCTGGCGAAGGCCAAGGAGCGGGCGCACATCCTCGAGGGCTTCAAGATCGCCCTCGACCACATCGACGAGATCGTGAAGACGATCCGCGCGAGCAAGACCCCGGAGACGGCCCTGGACGGCCTGCAGAAGAAGTTCGGGCTCTCCGAGGTCCAGGCGAAGGCCATCCTCGACATGCAGCTGCGCCGCCTCACCGGCCTCGAGCGCGCGAAGATCGAGGAGGAGTACGAGGCGACGATCAAGCTGATCGCCGAGCTCGAGTCGATCCTCGCGAGCCCGCGGAAGGTGCTGGCGCTCGTCAAGCAGGACCTCGACGAGCTCGCCGAGACCTACGGCGACGAGCGGCGCACGAAGATCGTCGAGGACACCGTACGCGAGCTGTCGGACGAGGACCTCGTCGCCGACGAGGACGTGGTCATCACGGTGTCGAGCCGCAACTACGTCAAGCGGATGCCGCTCTCGACGTACCGCGCGCAGCATCGCGGCGGCCGTGGCGTCATCGGCATGCAGACGCGCGATGAGGACGACGTCGAGCATCTGCTCGTCGCGCGTACGCACGACCGCCTTCTCGTGTTCACCGATCGCGGTCGCGTCTTCGCGCTCAAGGTGCACGAGCTGCCGGACGCGAGCCGCACCGCGAAGGGCACACCGATCCAGAACATCCTCGAGGCGATGCAGGCCGGCGAGCGCGTGTCCGCGCTCGTCGCGCTACGCGACACCTCGTCGGCGCAGCACCTCGTCATGGCGACGCGCAAGGGGTTCGTGAAGAAGACGCCGATCGACGAGTACGCGAACGTCCGTCGCGCGGGCCTCATCGCCATCGCGCTCCGCAAGGGCGACGAGCTCGCGTGGGTGGCATCGTGCACCGACAAGGACCGCATCCTCCTCGCGACGAAGAAGGGCAAGGGCATCGTGTTCCAGGCGACGGACGCGCGGCCGATGGGACGTCCGACCCAGGGCGTCACCGGGATCCGGATCAAGAAGGGCGACGCCGTCGTCGGCATGGGCATCGTCCGCCCGCGGACCCAGGTCCTCTCCGTTACACAGCGGGGGTTCGGGAAGCGTACGGACGTGGAGGAGTTCCCCACGCAGGGCCGCGGCGGCCAGGGCGTCATCCTCGCGACCGTCAGCGACAAGACGGCCGACATCGCGGCCATCGAGATGGTCGACGAAGCGACGCAGGAGGTCCTCCTCATCACGACCACGGGCGTCGTCATCCGCGTGCCGCTCGACCAGATCCGCGCCCTTTCGCGCGCGACGCAGGGCGTGAAGGTCATGGCCACCGGCGACGCGGCCATCGCCTCCATCGCCACCTTCGCCGGCGCTCAGACCCAGACGGAGCTCAAGCTCAAGAGCTAGCCGAGCCCGCCTGCTCGGTCGGCTGTCTGGGCCTGGAGCGGCCGGAAGTCGGTCAGCCTCGTAGCGATCCCGGACGGTCGGCGTTGTCCCAGGCGGGCCAACGCTGGTACGGTGCGCTCGGCGAGCATCCGACCGGATGGCGGCTCGAGCACGAAGGGGAAGGGCTCTTGATCTCGCTGGAAGACGTCAGCAAGCGCTACCCCAACGGCACCTACGCGCTCCGGGACATCGACCTGCGGGTCGAGGCAGGCGAGTTCGTCTTCGTCGTCGGCTCGTCCGGCGCCGGGAAATCGACCCTCAATCGCCTCCTCATCCGTGACGAGCTGCCGAGCACCGGCCGCGTGTCGGTGGACGGGCAGGACGTCGCGCGCCTCGCGCGATCGAAGGTCCCCCTTCTGCGGCGGAAGGTCGGCATCGTCTTCCAGGACTTCAAGCTCCTCCAGACGAAGACCGTCTTCGAGAACGTGGCGTTCGCGCTCATCGTCACCGGTCACGACGGCGGGACCGTGCGCGACGAGACCGAGCGCGCCCTCGCGCTCGTGGGGCTGACCTCGCGCCGCGATCACTTCCCGCGCGAGCTCTCCGGCGGCGAGCAGCAGCGCACCGCGATCGCGCGCGCGCTCGTCATGCGGCCGAAGGTCCTCGTCGCCGACGAGCCGACGGGGAACCTCGACCCCGTCACGACCTGGGAGATCATCAAGCTCCTCGTCCGCGTCAACGAGCTCGGGACCACGGTGATGGTCGCGACACACAACGCCGAGATCGTCAACGCCCTGCGGCGCCGCGTCATCCACCTCGACCACGGCCGCGTCATTCGCGACGAGGCCGAGGGGATGTACGCCGCATGACGCGTGTCGTATACGTCCTGACCGCGGCCTGGCAGGGCTTCACGCGATCCACCTATATGACCATCGCCTCGACCCTCACCGTCGCGCTCATGCTCCTGCTCTTCGCCTTCTTCGTCGTCACCGATCGCGGGCTTCAGTCCGCGGTCTCGCTCCTGGAGTCGAAGGTCGAGCTCGTCGCCTACCTGTCCGACGACGCGAAGCTCTCGCAGATCCTCGACCTCAAGACGCGCATCGAGCGGGATCCCGCCGTCGCGCGCGTCGACTACGTGAGCAAGGACGACGCGATGAAGCGGCTCAAGGATCTCGCCTCCGACCGCCCCGACATCGGTCCGATCGCGGACACCGGGACGAATCCGCTGCCGGCGTCGCTCGAGATCAAGCTCGCGAGCGCGCAGGACAGCCAGCGCGTCGCCGCCGAGCTGCGGGCGGAGATCGGGAGCGGCGCCGTGACGGACGTGGCCGACAACCCGCAGGTCGTCGACAAGCTCCTGACCATCACGCGGGTCCTGTCGATCGGCGGGCTCGCCGTGCTCGGCATGATGCTGTTCGTCGCGCTCTTCGTGATCGTCAACACGATCCGCATCGCGGTGCACGCGAGGCGGGACGAGATCGAGATCATGCAGCTGGTCGGCGCCACCGACCGCCTCGTCGCGGCCCCCTTCGTCATCGAGGGGATGCTCGTCGGGTTGTTCGGCGCGGCCATCGCGCTGCTCGCCCTGATCGCCGGAGCGGGCCCGGTGACGGCCGCGCTCATCCAGTTCCTGGACATCCTTCCCGTGTCCCTGGGGCCGAACTTCCTGGCCCAGCTGGCCGGCGGCGTGGTCGCCTTCGCGCTCCTCATGGGCGCGGGCGGCGCCACCATCTCCGTCCGGACGCACCTCGCCAAATGAGCGAACACTTGACCGAGACCGTCCTTGGGTGCGACGATCGCCAGCTGATGGGAGCTCCCCGGACGGACCGGGGAGGTGGGAAGAGCCGCTGGCGCCCCCTGGTGGCGGCGCTGGCGGGCATCGCGTTCCTCGCCGTCCAGGTCGTGCCCGCCTCGGCCGACCCGGGCGATCAGCAGCGCTTGGCCGATCTCGCCAAGCAGCAGCAGGAGCTCCAGCGCGCCGTCGACGTGTCGCGGGCGAATGCCGAGCGCTACCGACAGCAGGCCAGCACGTTCCAGTCGGCCGTCGACGCGGCGAACGATCGCATCGCCACCCTCGCCGCGCAGCAGGATCGAGCGCAGAACCAGGCGGACGCGCTGAAGATCCAGATCGAGATCACCGAGGAGCAGCTCGCCCTCGTCGCGTTCCAGATCACCGAGACTCAGTCGCTCATCGACGCCCTCAAGGCCGAGGGCGCGGCGCAGCAGCGCGAGCTCGCGCGGCGCCAGGACATCTACGCGACCCATCTCCGTCTCACGTACCTCGAGTCGCGCGTCAGTCCCCTCGAGATGCTCCTCTCCTCGTCCTCGTTGTCCGACTTCGTGACGCGCGTGCAGGATCTCGTCGTCATCGACCGGCAGGACCGGCAGCTGGTGAACGAGATCCAAGCGCTGCAGGCATCGACCGCGGACAAGCAGCAGCAGGTCGCGACGGACCTCAAGGAGATCGACGGACTGCAGCGTCAGATCGAGGTGCAGAAGAGCGACCTCGCGCAGCAGAAGGCGCAGTACGACCAGCTCGTCGCGGCCGCCGCGGCGTCGATCGACGAGCAGTCGGTGGTCGGGCAGCAGGCCGCGTCGCAGCGCGACGCCGCCCTCGGCTCGAAGTACCAACAGGACCTGCAGACGAACGACCTGCAGAAGAAGCTGCAGGAGGCGCAGGCCGCGTACGAGCAGCTCGCCGCCGACCTCGCCGCGAAGTCGGGGCTCGCCGTCTGGACCGGCCGCCTCGTCAACTGGCCTCTCGGCGGCGTCATCACGCAGGGCTTCGGACCGAC
>JAGWSB010000042.1 GCA_028876375.1 Chloroflexota bacterium
CTCCGCTTCTATCGCGCCGTCGACATCGCGCGCTGCGGGACGGCCGAGAACGAGGGCGAGGTGGCGGCGCTCGAGAGCGCCGACAACCCCTTCCCCGACATCGACGTGAGGGACGCGATCAGCGCCGCCTGAGCGGCGCGGACTTACTTCTTCTTCTCGCCCTTCACGGCGGGAGCGGCGGCAGCCGGAGCGGCGGCGCCCTTCGCGGCGGCAGCCGCGCCTTCGGCCGGGGCCGCGGCGGCGCCTTCGGCCGGTGCCGCGCCCTCCGCGGGGACGGCGCCTTCCGCCGTAGCGGCGGCGGGCGTCGGAGCGACCTCCTCGACGCGCTGGTGCACCGCCTTCACGATGAGGGCGTCGGGACGGTCCAGCAGGCGCACCGTCGTGCCGTCGACCACGAGGTCGCGGACGTACAGCGCGTCGTCGATCTGCTCGAGCTTCGTGAGGTCGACGTCGATGGAGTGCGGGATGTCCTGGGGCAGCGCTTCGACGCGGACGTGCTCCATCGCGTGCACGAGGACGCCCCCGACCTTGAGCGCGCCGGCGGTGCCGAGAAAGCGCAGCGGGACCTCCGCGTGCGTCCTCTCGGTGAGGCTCACCCGCTCGAAGTCGACGTGCACGATCCGCCCGGTGAGCGGGTCGCGCGAGACCCCGGCGATGAGGGCGGGCGTGCCGTCACCGGCGATGCCTTCGAGGGAGAGGAGGGTCGTGCTGCCCCAGCGGCGGTAGCCGAGCTCGAACGCGTGCGCGTCGGTCTCGACGGGGAGCGATCCGCCATGTCCGAACACCACGCCCGGCAGGATCCCCTGACGGCGCAGCGTCTGGGTCTTCTTTCCAAGGACCGTCCGCTCGCGGACGGCGACCTTCACAGCCTCAGCCAACTCGTGCTCCCCCCAAAACGGAACGGCGGAGATCGCCGGTGATCGGACAAGTGTAAGGGTGGGCGCCGGGTGACCGGGATCAGGACGCCGGACGGCGCGCGGGCTGGAGCACCCCGGCCCGCAGCGGCGCGATCTGGGACGATCGGCCGCTCCGCCCGACATCCGCACGCGCTTTTCGTACGCCGACCGTACGAACAAGAGGTGGCAGGCAGGCTCTGCGGTAAGATGCCCCTCAGATGGCCGACCGCCTGCGTTTGGCGCTGGTCTTCCACCAGCACCAGCCCGCAGGGAATCTCCCCCACGTCTTCCAAGAGGTGACCGAGCGCGCATACGCGCCGCTCGTGGCCGCCCTGTATCGCCATCCCGAGGTCAAGGCCACGCTCCACTTCTCCGGGCCGCTGCTCGACTGGCTCGAGTCGAACCGACCCGACGTCATCGGCGACCTCGCCGACCTGCTGCGGCGCGGGCAGGTCGAGCTCCTCTCCGGCGGGTACTACGAGCCGATCCTCATCGGCGTGCCGCGGCGGGACGCGGTGGGGCAGATCCGCGCGCTCACCGAGCGGATCGTCGCCATCTTCGGCCACCGTCCGCTCGGCGCGTGGCTGACGGAGCGCGTGTGGGAGCCGCACGTGCCCTCGCTCCTGGCGGAGGCGGGGGTCGCCTACACCATCCTCGACGAGGAGCACTTCCTCCAGGCCGGCCTTCGCCGCGAGGAGCTGGGGACGTCGTTCATCACCGAGGACCAGGGCTTCCCTGTCGTGGTCTTCCCGGGCAGCGTGCGGCTCCGCTATCTCATCCCGTTCCGGGACGTCAGCGCGACGCTCAAGGAGCTCAAGGAGCGTCAGGCCGCCGGTGCTCGGCTGCAGGTGTACGCGGACGACGGCGAGAAGCTCGGCGCGTGGCCCGGGACGTACGAGCGCGTCCACAAGGAAGGCTGGCTGGAAGAGTTCTTCACCCAGCTCGCCCAACAGGACTGGCTCGAGACGGTCACCCTCGAGAACGCCTGGATCTTCCAGCGGCCGACGCGGCGGGTCTACCTGCCGGGCGGCACGTATCCCGAGATGGCCGAGTGGTCGGTCGACGCAGCCGCGGCGCGGCGGTACGCGCAAGCGCGGAACGCGCTCAAGGACGACCTCGCCTCGCTCGTGGTCACGCCGCCGTGGCGGAACTTCCTCGCCAAGTACCCCGAGGCGAACGCGCTGCACAAGCGGATGCTCATCGTGTCGGAGGAGCTCGCGCGGCGCAGCATCCTCGACAGCTCCATCGAGGTGCGCCAGGCGCAGCAGAACCTGTGGCGCGCGCAGGGCAACGACGTCTACTGGCACGGCGTGTTCGGCGGGCTCTACCTCCCGCACCTGCGTGCCGACGCGTACGGCTCGCTCCTCAAGGCCGAGCGGCTCCTCGCGGAGCGCCGTGTCGCCGCCGGCGAGCAGCGCGACTACGACGTCGACGGCAACGACGAGTACGTCTTCCGCGGCAACGCCGGGTCCGTCTTCGTGCACACCGAGGGCGGCGCGCTCGTGGAGTGGGACATCTACGCGTCCGCGACCAATCTCGTCGACACGCTCGCGCGCCGGCCGGAGCCGGCGCACGAGCTGCTGCGCCGCGCCGAAAAGGGCGGGAAGCTCCTGGTCGGGAAAGCGAGCGAGAAGAGCTCGCGCTCCATCCACGAGGCGGTCCGCGCGAAGGAGCGCGGCCTCACCAAGATGCTCGAGTACGACGAGGGCCGCCGCTCGATCTTCCAGGACAGCGTGAAGGTCGGGCGCGACGAGCCCATCGTCCTCCACGCCGTGCCGTACACGATCACCCCGCAGCGCGAGGCGCGAACGGTGAGCCTGATCCTCGAGCCGCCCGCGCGCGCCCTCGCCGCCATCCCCGGGCTCGGGATCCGCAAGGACCTGCGCATCGCCGACGAGGGGCTTTCCGTCGGCGTGCGCTACCGCGTCCGCAATGACGGCGAGGAGGACCTCTCCCTCACGTTCACGAGCCGCATCGACCTCGCGCTCCTGTCGGAGGCGGGAACGGGCGACGTGATCACGCTCGGGACGCGCAAGACGACGCCGGGAAAGCCGCTCGAGCACCGCAGCGTCACCGAGGTGCAGGTGCACTCGGAGACGCGGCACTTCGACGTCACGTTCGCGGTCGAGCCCGCGGCGAGCGTCGAGGTGCGTCCGGTGTACGCGATCGCGAACTCGGAGCAGGGCTTCGAGCGCGTCTACGAGGAGACCGAGATCGACTGCTCGTGGGACGTGACGATCGAGGCCGCCTCGCACGTCGACCTGGAGATCCGGGCGAACGCGGTGGGGCAGATGGTGGAGCCGGAGATCATGCGGCCGGCGCGCCGCGCGCGTCGGGCGACCACGCCGTCCGCGGCGCCGACGGGCGCCGCCGCGAGCACGGAGCGGCCGAGGCGCTAGGCACGCCCGGCGGCCTCGGCCGCCGCGACGCGATCCTCTACGTCGTCGCGAGCGGGCTCGGCAGCTTCGGCCTCGGCGTCGCGGCCTTCTATCTCAACTTCGTCTACCGCGCGCTCGGATTCGACGAGCTCGCGATCGGCTCGCTCGCCGCGGCCCTCGCGGTCGGCGGCATCGCCGGCGCGTGGCCCGCCGCGCGGGCGGCGCGATCGCTTTCGCGCCGCGCGGCGATCCTTCTCGGTGGCGTCGTCACCGGCGCGGGGATCGTGCTCGTGATCGTCTCCGGCGCTCTCGCGCTCCAGCTGGTCGCGGCGCTCCTCGTCGGTCTCGGCGGGATCGTCGTCTACTCGTCCGGATCGGCGCTCCTCGCCGACGCGACCGCGGGCGCGCAGCGCGCGCGCGTCTTCGGGCAGCAGGTCGCGCTCGGGACGATCGCGGCCTTCGCCTCCGCGTACGCCGCGGGCCTCCTCGCCGACCCCATCGCCCGCGCTCTCGGCGTCGCGCCCTCCTCGCTCCTCGTCGTGCGCGTCCTCGTCGCGCTCGGCGGCGCCGTCGCGGCCGCGTCCGCTCTGCCCATCCTGTTCGTCCGCGCCGTCCCGGTGCGGGCGGGGGAGCAGGAGACGCCCCTGCGCCGCGGCCTGCTGCTGCGCTTCGCGGCGGTCGAGGCCATCTTCGGCTTCGGCGCCGGGAGCTTCATCCCCTTCGTCAACCTCTTCCTCGCCGACCGCTTCGGTCTTCCCTTCGCCGGGATCGGGCTGTCGCTCGGCGCCATCGCCGTCGGCGGCAGCCTCGGCGCGCTCCTCCACGGCATCCACCTCGCCCCGCGCCTCGGCGAGCTGCGGTCCGCCGTGCTGGTGCAGCTGCTCTCCGTCCCGTTCGCCGTCCTCGCCGGCGTCGCCCCTTTCGCCGCGCTCGTCGTCGCGTCGCTCGCCGTCCGCGCCGGCCTGATGTACGGCTCGACGTCGACGTACCGCTCCTTCCAGCTGTCGTCGTTCCGGCCCGCGGAGCGCGCCGGCGTGAGCGCCGTCCTCTCCATCGCGTGGAGCGCGACCTCCGCGCTCGGCTCGATCTCTTCCGGGGCGCTGCGCACGCGGCTCGGCGATGCGGGCTGGAGCCTCAACGTCGGGACGCTGGCGGTCGCCTACGTCGCCGCGGCGCTCCTCGCTCTCGCGTTCTTCGCGCGGCACGAGCCGCGCGGCGACGTCGCCGACGTGGACGTCGCCGCTGCGCCACACTCGGTCCCGTGACTGCGCTCGCGCGCGACACCATCGCGTCGGCGTTCCGCGCGGCGGTGGACGTCGCGGCGGCCGATCTCGGCTGGCCCGCCGAGGCGCGCGCCGTCGCCATCGAGGTCGAGCATCCAGCGGACCCGGGGCACGGGGACTACGCGAGCGCCGTGGCGCTGCGCCTCGCGAAGCCGCTCCGGCGGCCGCCGCTGGCGATCGCCGAGGCGATCCGCGACCGCTTTCCGGCGTCCGAGACGGTCGCGTCGGTCGAGGTGGCGAAGCCGGGGTTCGTGAACGTGCGCCTCGCCGACGCGTGGGTGGCGCGGCAGGTCGACACCATAGCCGCGGCGGGCGAGGGCTACGGACGATCCACGCGCCTGGAGGGCCAGCGCATCCAGGTCGAGTACATCTCGGCGAACCCGACCGGCCCGATGCACGTCGCCAACGCGCGCGGCGGCCCCATCGGCGACGTCCTCTCGAACGTCCTGGCCTTCATGGGCGCGCGCGTGACGCGCGAGTACTACGTGAACGACACCGGGAGCCAGGTCGACCAGCTCGGTGTGAGCGTGGCGCTCCGCTATCGCGAGCTCTTCGGCGAGAAGGTCGAGATCCCCGCCGACGCGTATCCCGCGGAGTACGTCATCGACATCGCGACGCGCATCCGCGAGCTCGAGGGCGACCGCTACGTGGGGATGGCGCTCGAGGATCAGGCGAAGGCGTTCGCGCCGAAGGCGCTCGACATCATCGTCAACGAGTGGCACAAGGGCACCGCCCGGAAGCTCGGGATCGATTACGACGTCTGGTATCGCGAGAGCGAGCTCGTCGGCAGCGAGTACTTCCGCGCGACGATCGACGAGCTGCGCGCGCGCGGCGCGCTCGAGGAGCGCGACGGCGCGGTGTGGCTCCGCAGCCGCGAGCTCGGCGAGGACATCGACTCCGTCGTCATCCGTTCGAACGGCGTCCCGACGTACTTCGGCGTCGACCTCGTCTACCACCGGCAATGCCTCGTCGAGCGCGGGTTCGACCGCAAGATCGACGTTTGGGGGGCCAACACATACGGCCACTCGCTGCGCATGCGCGCGGCGATGAAGGCCTTCGGCCTCCTCGACCGCTGGGAGGTCGTCATCTACCAGTACGTCCGCTTCCTCCATGAGGGCGAGATCCTCGGGATGTCGAAGCGGCGCGGGCAGTTCATCCTCCTCGACGACGTCATCGACCGCGTCGGCCGCGACGTCGCCCGCTGGTTCTTCCTGCAGTCGAGCCCCGACCGGATGCTCGATTTCGACCTCGAGCTCGCCGTCACGCAGTCGAGCGAGAACCCCGCCTACTACGTGCAGTACGCGCACGCGCGCATCGCGAGCATCTTCGGCACCGCCGCCGAGCGCGGCCTGTCCGAGGACGGCGCCGACGTCGCGCTCCTCACCGCGCCCGCCGAGGCCGATCTGGTCAAGGCCCTCCTGCGGTTCCCCGAGGTCCTGGACGACGTCCTCGCGCGGCGCGCGTCGCACCTCCTCGCGGCGTACGCGCTCGACCTGGCGGGCCGCTTCCACAGCTACTACCGCGATCATCGCGTCGTCGGCGACGATCCGGCGCTGTCGCGCGCGCGGCTCCGCCTCGTCCGCGCGGTGCAGGTGACGCTGCGGCAGGTCCTCGGGCTCCTGGGGATATCGGCGCCCGATCACATGTGACCCCATGATCCCCGCGGTCTGCGTCGTGCTCCTCGCCGCCGGGCTGCCGCTCATCGCCCAGCTGCGCGCGCTCGACGAGGACGTCGCCGCGGGCCGGCGCACCATCGCGACGCTCCTCGGCGCGACGGGGACGCGGATCGCGTACTCGACCCTCGTCGTCCTCGCCTTCGCCCTCCTGCCCGTCGCGTGGGCCTTCGCGGCCATCCCGACGGGCGCGCTCGCGCCCTACCTCAGCGTGCCGCTGGCGTTCCGGCTCGGCGACGTCGTGTCCCACCGCGGCGGCGCCGCGCTCGGTCCGGCGCTGCGCGACGGCGCGATCCTCGTCGTCCTCTTCGCCGCGCTCTACGCCGTCGGCGCCGCGCTCTTCCCGGGCTAGGGCGTCGGAGAGGGCGCGGGGCTGCGGCGCTGCGCGCCGCTCGCGGACGGCGCGCCGGTGCGGCCACCGCCCTGCCCGCCGCCGAACAGCTGCTGCAGCGAGCTCACGCCGACGATGACGGTGTTCGCCGTCACCGCGCCGCTCGAGGCGTCCGTCACGCCGCTCACGAGGACGTCGTCGCCGACCTTGATGTCGCTCGGCTTGATCGTCGTCTCCGTCGTCCGCACGATGCGCTGGGCCCCGCCGACGAGGGCGATGATCGAGCGCTGCCCGTTCGCGCCGTTGACGGCGACGGTGATGGAGTCGTCGTTCACGGCGATGACGCGGCCGCTCGCTGTCTCCTGGCCGCCCGCGGCGCCGAAGGCGCCGGTGCGCCGGCCCGTCGGCGACGCGCTCGCCGCGGCCGCGTCCTTCGACTCTCCGGCGACGCGCGCATTCATTCCGGCGAAGAATCCGCCGCCGCTCAGCGCCACCGCGGCGACGGCGAAGATCGCGATCTGGATCGGCTTGCTCATCTAGCTCCCACCCCTTGCCTATTCGTAGCGGAGCGCCTCGATCGGGTGCAGGCGCGCGGCGCGCATGGCCGGGTACAGCCCGAACACGACGCCGATGCAGACCGACACGCCGACGGCGACGCCGACCGTGCCGGGTGTGATGGCGACGGGGATGCCGGACTGGATCTTCTTCACGACCTCGGAGATCGCCCACCCGAGGACGATGCCGAGGACGCCGCCGGTGCCGGTGAGCGTGATGGCCTCGATGAGGAATTGCGACAAGATGTCCTGTCGCCGCGCGCCGACGGCCTTGCGGATGCCGATCTCGCGCGTCCGCTCGTTCACCGAGACCAGCATGATGTTCATGATCCCGATCCCGCCGACGAGGAGGGAGATGCCACCGATCGCTCCGAGCAGGAGCGTGAACGTCCCGGTGATGTTGTTGAGGGCGGCGAGCGTGTCGTTCTGGTTCTGGACCTGGAAGTCGGCGTTCGCCGGGTCGGTGATCTTGTGGCGCTGCATGAGGATCTGGTCCACGTCGCTCGTCGTCTGATCCATCGCGTCGGCGGACGTCGCCTTGATGACGATGGAGCTGACGGTCGTCGTGCGTCCGGTCAGGACGTGCTGCGCCGTCGTGGTCGGCACCAGGACCTGGTCGTCGCGGTTGATGCCGAACGTCGAGCCCTTGGCCTCGAGCACGCCGATGACCTTGAAGTTGATGATCCGCGCCCGCGCGTTCGGCCCGGAGCCGACGAAGAGCGACCGCATCTGGATGCTCTGGCCGACCGGGTCGGCGTCGCCGAAGAGCTGCTGCGCCGTCGACGCGCCGAGCACGGCGACCTGCGCGTTCACGTTCACCTGCGACTGGTCGAAGAACGCGCCGTCGGCGACGTTCCAGTCGCGGACCGCCGGGTAGTCGACGGTAACGCCGGTCACGCGGGTGTTCCAGTTCTGCCCCGCGGCGGTGAGCTGCCACGGCCCCGCGGACTGCTCGGCCTCGATGGCGGCGATGCTCGACCCCAGCTGGTCCTGGATGGCGGTCATGTCCTCGAGCGTGAGCGTCTGGCTCGCCGGACCCTCGCCGCGCAGCCCGTTCTGTGTCTGCGCCTGCGGCGTGACGGTCACGAGGTTGGAGCCGAGGGAGAGGATCGTCCCCTGGACCTGCTGCGATGCGCCGTTGCCGACGGCGACCATGGCGATGACGGCGGCGACGCCGATGATCACGCCGAGCATCGTCAGCGACGAGCGCAGCTTGTTGACCGCGATCGAGCGCAGCCCCTCGTGGAACGAGTCGAAGAGCTTCATGCCGGCACGGGCGCGGCGATGGGCTCCTCCGGCATCGTCTCGAGCTCTTCGGTGGCGCGCGCGGGGTGCTCGACCCGCTCGTCCGAGTGGACGAGCCCGTCGCGCATGCGGACGATCCGCTTGCAGTGCTGCGCGACGTCGGGCTCGTGCGTGACCATGACGACGGTCCGGCCCTCGTCGTTCAGGCGCTGGAAGATCGCGAGGATCTCCGCCGATGACCGCGAGTCGAGGTTCCCCGTCGGCTCGTCGGCGAGGACGATGTCGGGGTCGTTGAGGAGCGCGCGCGCGATCGCGACGCGCTGCTGCTGCCCGCCGGACATCTCCGCCGGGCGGTGGTGCATGCGCTCCCCGAGGCCGACGCGCTCGAGCGCGCGCATCGCTCGCTCCTTGCGCTCGTGGCCGTCGCCGCCGTACACGAGCGGGAGCTCGACGTTCTCGAGCGCGTTGAGGCGCGGGAGCAGGTTGAACGTCTGGAACACGAAGCCGAGGCGTCGGTTGCGGATGGCCGCGAGCTGGTCGTCCGTCATGGTGCGGACCTCCTCGCCCGCGAGCTGGTAGCTGCCCGAGTCGGGGACGTCGAGGCAGCCGACGACGTTCATGAGCGTCGACTTGCCCGATCCCGACGGACCCATGATCGCGACGAACTCGCCGCGGTCGACGGTGAGGTCGACGCCCCGGAGGGCATGGACGACGACGTCGCCGCCCATGTGGTAGCTCTTCGTGACCCCGCGGATCTCGATGACGCCGCTCATCCGCCGAAGCGGACGCCGCCGCCTCCGGGCCCGCGGAAGCCGCCGTTGCCGGGCTGGCCGGAGCCCGTCGCGCGCGCCGCCGGCAGGACGACCTGGTCGCCCTCCTGGAGGCCGCTCGTCACTTCGGTCATCGAGTCGTTGGCGATGCCGAACGTCGCGTCGACGTTCTCCGCCTTGCCGTTGCGCATGACCTGCACGTAGCGCTGGCCGCCCTGGCTCTTGATCGCGAGGTTCGGCACGACGAGGACGCCCTGCTTGCTGGCGATGATCACGTTGGCCGTGCCGGTCATGCCGGCGCGGACGGACGGGTCGGGCACGTCGATCGTGACGTCGACGCCGTAGACCGGAACGCCCTGCTGGATCGTCGCGACCGGGTCGAGGCTCGTGATCTTCCCGGTGAGCCGCGAGCCGGAGCCGAGCGCGTCGACGGTCACGGTCGCGACCTGGCCGAGCTTGAGCTTCGCGATGTCGGCCTCACCGACGGTGCCGTGGAGCGCGATGCTCGAGGTGTTCGAGAGCACGATGAACGGGTTCGCCGTGCCGCCGGCGGACACGTACTCGCCGGGCTGGAAGTTGATCGCGGCGACGACCCCGGCGGACGGCGCGGTGAGCGTCGCGCTCGCGAGGTCGTTGTTCGCCTTGTCGAGCGAGGCCTGCGCGTTGAGCACGGAGGCGTAGGCCGCGGCGATGTCGTAGGACTGCGGCGGAGCGGACGTCTTGTTGAGGGAGACGACGGCCGCCTGATAGGCGCTCTGCGCGCTCGACACGGAGCCGCTGCTCTTGGTCTGCGCCGCCGTGACGGCCTGCTGAGCGCTGACGTAGCCGCCGGTGACGGCGCTCGTGATCGTCTGCAGGCTCGTGGTCATCTGGGTCAGCTCGTTGGTGATGCTGGTGACGAGCTGCGTCTCGCTGGAGAGGGCGTTCTGGAAGCCGAGGAGGTCACCGCGCGCGGGGTCGAGGCTCGGGTCGATGCTGCTGGTGGCGGAGTTGAGCGCGCTCTGCGCGGACGCCCCGCTCGTCCCGGCGCTGGTGAGCGACGACGACGCGGAGGCGAGCGCCGCCTCGAGGCGCGACGTCGCCGTCGCGTACGTCAGCTGGGCCGACTGGTACTGCTGCGCCGGGCCGGTCGTGTCGGTGCCTCGGGCCACGGTGCCGTCGAACTGCTGCCAGGCGGAGATCACGCCGTCGCGCGCGGACTGCCACTGGGTGAGCGCCGTCGCCAGCTGGTTCCCGGCGATCGTCTGCGCGTTGGCCATCGACCCGTCCGCCTGGGCGATGCCCGTGTGCGCCGTCGTGATGTCGGCCGTCGACTTCGTGTTGAGGTCGACGTTCGCCTGCGCGAGGATCGACCGCGTGCTCCCGAGCGACGTCGTGAAGTTCCCGACGTCGGTGGGGACGGCGCTGGCGTAGAGCTGGAACGCGTTCTGGGCGGCGCTGTACCCGCTCTTCAAGGTCGTGAGCGACTGCTGCGCCGTCGCGACGTCGTTCGCCGTCGACTGCTGCGTCTGATCGAGCGAGCTCTTCGCGCCGTCGACGGCCTGCTTCGCGATGGCGATGTCCTGCGGCGTCGCTCCCGCCGCGGTCTTGTCGTAGCTCGCCTTCGCCGAGGCCACGCTCGCGCTCGCCTGCGACACCGCGACCTGGAGGTCCGTCGGGTCGAGCTGCGCGAGCGCCTGCCCGGCGGCCACCATCTGCCCGACCGACACGAGCGTCTGAGCCAGGGGGCCGGAGACCTTGAAGCTCAGGCGCGTCTGCGTCGCGGGGTTGATCGACCCGGACACCTGGACCGTCTGCGTCACCGTTCCGCGGGTCACCGCAGCCGTCCGCACCGGCGCCGCCGCGGGAGCGTTGTTCGCGCGCGTCGCCACGATCCCGCCTGAGACGACGAGGATCACCGCCGCGCCGGCGATGAGGCGAGCGCGCGTCCCCGCGAGGATCGAGCCGGCCAGGGGCATCGGCACGCCTCCGCGCACGACGCTGGTGCTATCGACGGATCCCATTCTTCTTCAGTCCTCCGGTGGTCGGTCGTCCGGTCTCAAGCGGTGGCGGTCGCCCCGTGACCGAGGCGGGCCGCAGCCGCCGAGCCGAGACCGTAGGCGATGGCGACGATGGCGATGATGGCTCCAATGATGGGTAGCTGTGCTAAGAGATAGATAAGCGTGGCGCCGGCGACGGCGACGAGCCCGCCGGGCGCGGCCTGGGCGATGCGAGCGCCCGGTCCCGCGGACACCAGGACGTCCGCCAAGCGCCATGCGCTCCCGGCGAACCCGACCAGGGTCACGATCGCGACGATCAGCAGCCCGGCCGCCATCGCGGTGACCGTGAACTGGACGAGCCCGGTGGAGACGCCGAGTCCGGTGGTCACGACCGTCCCGCCGGCGCCCGCGACGCGCGCGAACGACCCGAGCAGGACGACGAACGACAGGAAGACCGCCGACGCGATGAGCGCCAGCAATGCCGCGCCGATGAGCGCGACGCGCGCGACGGACCGCCACCCGCCGAGCGACGCGCGGTAGCACGCCACGACCTGCTCGCGCGCGAACGTGACGACCGCCGCCACGCCGAGGAGCAGCAGCACGTACCCCGCCGCGTCGCGCGCCGCGACGGCGACGTTGCGCTGCAGCGGCACGAACGGGCGGACGACGAGCGGGACGCGTGACTGGATCTGATCGACCGTCCGCGCCGCGGCGGGCGGACGCGGTCCGAAGAAGATGCGCGGGCGCACGTCCTGCGCGCTCTGCCCGGCGGCGCCGAGCGCGCCGACGAGGAGGAACCCGGCGATGACGACGGCGAGGACCGCCGCGCCGCCCGCGATGGCGATGCCGCGATCGCTCACGGACGCCGCAGCAGGGCGTGGCTGCCGACGAGGGCGCCGAGCCCGAGCAGAGCGAACGCGATCACCAGGACCCCGTCGACCGAGAAGAACGCCTGATCGCCGCCGACGGCGGTGATGGTGAGGAGGTTGCCCAGAGCGTTCTGGAGGTCGAGGCCTTCGCTGGTGAAGTCCCAGGCGAGGAACGCGAGGCTCGGCAGCGCGAGCGCGAGCGCCAGCGCGACCTCGACGACGCTCCACGTGTCGCCGCGCACGCGCCGCATCACGCCGTCGCGGAACCCGACCGGCGGAGCGACCGGCGGCACGGATCCGAAGACGCGGTCGAACGCGGCTTCGTCGCGGTCGACGTCGATCACGATCGGGCCTCCCGTCGAGCGGCGAGCCGAGTGCGGAGCGCGGCCCGCGCGCGGTGCAGGTGCGTCTTCAGCGTTCCGAGAGGAAGGCCGAGGGCATCGGCGCACTCCTGATACGAGAGCTGCTGGATGTGCCGCAGCGTGAGCGCGGCGCGGTATGCCGGCGGCAGCTCGGCCATCGCCGCCATCACTTCGCTCACCTCCTCGCGGCGCAGCGCGGTCAGCTCGGGTCCCTGCTCGTCGGGCTCGGCGCGCTCGGGGAGCTCCTCCACGGGGGTCTCGTGCGCGTGCCAGCGCCGGACGTGGCTGAGGCTCACGTTCGTCGCGATCTTGAGGAGCCAGGGCGCGAAGGGGTACGTGGGGTCGTAGCGGTGCAGCGCGCGGTACGCGCGCACGAACGCCTCCTGGGAGCAGTCGTTCGCCGCGTCGGCGTCGTTCGTGATCCGCAGGGCCAGGTTGTACACGCGACCTCCGTACCTCTCGACGAGCTGAGCGAACGCATCGCGGTCGCCCGCGAGGCACCGCGCCGCGATCTCCTGGTCGGTCAACGACCGGGTCCTCCTGCCCGACGCAGGCGCCTGTGCCCTGTTCCCGCTACTCGGCTGGGTGCCCGTCGGTTTCGCTATCGTCGCATTTACCGATGGACTTGACCTGGCTCGGCCACGCCTGCTTCCGCGCGCGCGGCCGTGAGGGGATCGTCCTCATGGATCCGCCCGACCCCAAGTCGGGGCACGCCATCCCGAAGACGGAGTCGCACCTGGTGACGATGTCGCACGGGCATCCCGGCCACTCGAGCCTCAAGTCGGTCGGCGGCGAGCCCGTCGTGCTGTCGGGGCCGGGGGAGTACGAGGTCCAGGAGATCCTCGTCACCGGGATCCGCACCTTCCACGACGCCGAGAAGGGCGCGCTCCGCGGGACGAACACGATCTTCACCATCCGCCTCGACGACCTGGTGCTCATCCACCTCGGCGACCTGGGGCACGTCCTCGCCGCGGCCGACCTCGAGAAGATCGGCGAGGTCGACGTCTGCCTGCTGCCCATCGCCGGTCCGGACACGAACCTGTCGGCGGCGATGGCGGCGGAGATCGTCCACCAGCTCGAGCCCAAGGTCGTCGTCCCCATGAGCTACGACCCCGACAACACCAAGAAGGACACGCCCTTCGGCCGTCTGCTGAACGAGATCGGTGTCAAAGAGCTGACTCCGGTGCCCAAGCTGTCGCTCACGCGCAGCAGCCTGCCCGGAGAGCTCCAGGTCATCGCGCTCGACTCCCGCGCGCGCGCCTGAGACCGCCCGGCCCGTATACTTATCCATACGTCGCGCCGCCGGCGCGGCGACTTTTCTTGTCTAGGGGAGCCCCATGCAGGCGGTCGTCCGCACGGGCGGGAAGCAGTACCGCGTCGAAGAGGGTGCCGTCGTCACCGTCGGCCGGCTCGCGGGTGAGCCGGGCAGCACGGTGACGCTCGGCGACGTCCTCCTCGTCGCCGACGGCGACACGCTGGGGCGGAAGGGCACCGTCACGGCCGAGATCGTCGCCCACGAGAAGGGCGACAAGGTCAAGGTCCTCAAGTACAAGAACAAGGTCCGCTACCGCAAGCTGAGCGGCCAGCGTCAGCTGGCGACGAAGCTCAAGATCACCAAGATCGAGGCGTAAGACATGGCACACAAGAAAGGCGCCGGCTCGAGCCGGAACGGCCGCGACTCCGCCGGGCAGCGGCTCGGCGTCAAGGAATACGCGGGCAGCGTCGTCGACGCGGGGACGGTCATCGTCCGCCAGCGCGGCACCAAGCTGCTCGCCGGTCCCGGCGTCGGCGTCGGGAAGGATCACACGCTGTTCGCGCTCGTGGCCGGCACGGTCACGTACTCGGCCGCGCGCGACGACCGTCGGCGCGTGAGCGTGGTCGCGGGCTAGAGCGATGAAAGAGAAGATCCATCCCAAGTACATCGAGTCGAAGGTCGTTTGCGCGTGCGGCAACACGTTCACGACGATGTCGATCAAGCCGGAGCTGCACGTCGAGGTCTGCTCGAACTGCCACCCGTTCTTTACCGGGAAGCAGCACCTCGTCGACACGCAGGGGCGCGTCGACCGCTTCCAGAAGCGCTACGCGAAGACCGCCGGGAAGGCGGAGCAGCCGGCCTCGACCCGCGCTTAGCTCCGCGTGACCAGCGGCGCCGCTCCCCATCAGGGGTCGTTGGAGCTGGTCGTCGGCGGCATGTTCAGCGGCAAGAGCGAGGAGCTCATCCGCCGAGTGAAGCGCTCGGTGATCGCGCGCCGCGCCGTGCAGGTCTTCAAGCCCGCCATCGACGACCGCTACGGCGTGGAGGTCGTGCGCTCGCACGACGGCGACTCCTTCGTCGCCGTGCCGGTCCGCTCGAGCGCGGAGATCCTCGCGCGCTGCCAGCCCGAGACGAGCGTGGTGGCCATCGACGAGGTCCAGTTCTTCGATCCCGGCGTCGTCGACGTCTGCCGCACGCTGGTGCAGCGCGGACGCCGCGTGATCTGCGCGGGGCTCGATCTCGACTTCCGCGGCGAGCCCTTCGGCCCGGTGCCCGCGCTGCTCGCGCTCGCGGAGCGCGTCGACAAGCTGCAGGCGATCTGCGTCGTGTGCGGCGAGGCCGGGACGCGCACGCAGCGGATCGTCAACGGCGTTCCCGCCTACTACGAGGACCCGGTGATCATGATCGGCGCGCAGGAGACGTACGAAGCGCGCTGCCGCACCTGCCACCAGGTGCCGCGGCGCGCGGCCGCGCCGCTGGCCGCGAAGGCCGGAGCGTGAGCCGCCCCACCTACGGCGGCCAGGCCGTCATCGAGGGCGTCCTCATGCGCGGCCAGCGCACCGTCGCTCTCGCGTGCCGCCGGCCGGACGGCGGGATCTACCGCTACCGCGAGGTCGTCTCGTCGCCGCTCCAGCGCTCGCGCCTCGCGCGCCTGCCGCTCGTGCGCGGCGTCGTCGTGCTGTGGGAGTCGCTCCTCTACGGGACGCGGATGCTCATGCGCTCCGCCGACGTCCAGATGGAAGGCAGCCTGGACGCGCCGAAGGCCGGGAGCGCCGGAACGACGGGCGTGATGGTGCTCTCGCTCGGCCTCGCGCTCTTCATCTTCGTCGGGCTGCCCTACGCCGCGACGCAGCTCCTCGCGCGCGCGCTG
Organism: Chloroflexota bacterium; assembly: GCA_028876375.1. Lineage (GTDB taxonomy): Bacteria > Chloroflexota > Limnocylindria > P2-11E > P2-11E > JACPOT01. The sequence goes on from JAGWSB010000042.1 coordinate 15,466, forward strand.
CCGTCGGGGGCGGCGCTCAACGTCGTCGAGGGGCTCATCCGCGTCGCGCTCCTCCTCGGCTACGTGTGGGCGATCTCCTTCCTCCCCGACATCCGCCGCGTGTTCGCGTACCACGGGGCCGAGCACATGACCATCCACGCCTTCGAGCACGAGGTGCCGCTCGACCCGGCGCACGTCGAGCCGTTCCCGACGGCGCACCCGCGCTGCGGCACCGCGTTCCTCCTGCTCGTCGTCCTGGTGGCCGTCGTCGTCTTCGCGTTCATGCCGCGGATGAACGTCGTCGTCGACCTCGTCACGCGGCTCCTCCTCGTCGTTCCCGTCGCGGCGATCTCGTACGAGCTGCTCAAGCTCGGCGCGGCGCACGAGGAGAACCCGCTCGTGCGGCTCATCGTGTGGCCGGGCCTGCTGCTGCAGGCGATCACGACGCGCCGTCCGGACCCGTCGATGATCGAGGTCGCCATCGCGTCGCTCGAGGAGGCCGTCGCCGGCGACCGCGAGGGCGCCGCCGCATGACGATCGCCCTCACGAGCGGCCTCCGCGACCGCCTCGTTCAGATCGAGGAGCGCTACGCCGAGATCGAGCGCCTCATGTCCGACCCGTCCGTCGTCACGGACCGCCGACGCATGCGCGACCTCGGGCAGGAGCACGCCCAGCTGGAGCCCGTCGTCGCGACCATCGGCGAGCTGCGCCGCGCCGAGTCCGCGCAGGCGGGGGCGCGGGAGCTCGTCGAGAGCGACGACGCCGAGATGCGCGAGCTCGCGCGCGAGGAGCTCGCAGCCGCCGACGCGAGCGTGGAGCGCCTGGTCGGGGAGCTGAGGGCGCAGCTCGTGCCGCGCGACCCGCTCGACGAGAAGAGCGTGATCATGGAGATCCGCGCCGGCGAGGGCGGGGAAGAGGCCGCCCTGTTCGCGCTCGACCTCTACCGCATGTACACGCGCTACGCCGAGCGCAAGCGCTGGCGGACGGAGATCATGTCCCAGAGCCAGAGCGAGAAGGGCGGCTTCAAGGAGATCGTCTTCCGCATCGACGGCAAGGGCGCGTACAGCCGGCTCAAGTTCGAGTCCGGCGTGCACCGCGTCCAGCGCGTGCCGACGACCGAGGCGCAGGGGCGCATCCACACCTCGACGGCGTCCGTCGCCGTCCTCCCCGAGGCGGAGGAGGTCGACCTCGTCATCGACGAGAACGACCTGCGCATCGACATCTACCGCGCCACCGGCCACGGCGGTCAGGGCGTGAACACGACCGACTCCGCCGTGCGCATCACGCACATCCCCACCGGGATCGTCGCCACCTGCCAGGACGAGCGCTCGCAGCTGAAGAACAAGGCCAAGGCGATGGCCGTCCTGCGCGCGAGACTCCTCGCCGCGGAAGAGGAGCGCCGCGCGACCGAGATCGGCGACGCGCGCCGCGCGCAGATCGGTCGAGCCGAGCGCGCCGAGAAGATGCGGACCTACAACTTCCCGCAGGACCGCATCACCGACAAGCGCCTCGGCTACAACCTCTCCAACATCGGCCGCATCCTCGACGGCGACCTGGACGAGATGACCGGCGCGCTCATGGAGAGGGACGCGGCGGAGCGTCTCGCGCGGCTGGAGTCGGCGGAGGACCGACCTCCGTCGACCTGACGCCGCCGCTACGCGAGCGTGCGGAGCAGCTCCTCGAGCCGCTCGAAGCTCTCCCGCACCCCGCCCTCCATGCCGCTCTGCACCATGCCGTCGCGGTGGGCGTTCGTCGCGGAGCGAGCGACCATGCGATCGGCAAGGGGCGGGGGACATGGGTATCGTCTGGCGGTCCGCGCGATCGAACGAACAGAGAAGGGGAGACGACGATGGCGAACCCTGTCACATGGTTCGAGATCATGGGCAAGGACTCCGAGCGGCTGCAGCGCTTCTACCGCGAGGTCTTCGGCTGGAAGATGAGCCCACCCGTCCGGGAGATGGGCAACTACAGCATGCTCGGGATGGAAGAGGCCAAGCCCGGCATCGGCGGCGGGATCGGCGAGGGCGATCCGCGGGTCAGCGTCTACGTCGAGGTCCGAGACATCGCGGGCGCGCTGAAGAAGGCGGTGGCGTCCGGCGCGACGCAGGTCATGGGCGTCACGACCGTCACTCCGACGACGACCATCGCCATGCTGACCGATCCGGCCGGGAACGTGTTCGGCCTGCTCAAGGCGCAGCCGGCGCCGCGCACCGCGACGCGCGCGACCGCGACGAAGACCGCGCGGCCGCCGAAGCGAGCGGCGTCGAGGACGAAGCGGACGTCGAAGCCGGCCAAGCGGACGTCGCGAGCGCGCCGGACCCGCTGACCACGTAGCGGCGCCGGCGCGCCGTAACGCTGACCGAGGGCGTAGTAGTCGGTGATAGCGTCGGCGCCATGACCCAGCTGCTCACCTACGACGACGACAAGGCGATGGCGCTCGCGGACGGCGCGGCGACGGTGAACCGCATCGTCCGCTCGACGCCGCTCGAGCGCCTGCGCGAGAAGCGCTTCGGCGAGTGGACCGCGGTCCAGGTCATCGGGCACCTCGCGGACACCGCCGACGTGTTCGCGGAGCGGGTGCGGCGCGCCATCGAGGAGGACACGCCGCGGCTCGAGGCGATCGCGGTCGGCAGCGGCGCCGACCCGGACGCCGACCCGCGCGCGCTGGCGCGGCGGATCCTCGCCGCGCACCAGCGCATCACGGTCCTCCTCCAGGACCGCGCGGCGCGTGAGCGGCCGGCGGTCCACAGCGAGTGGGGCCGCGTCACCGCCGGCCACATCGCGGCGTACCAGGCGGACCACACCGCGGAGCACGTGGCCGAGCTCGCGCCGGCGTTCCCGCCGGGGGGCTGACGTGGCGATCGCGTCGACGCTGCGGGAGCAGGCCATCGCGCCGCTGTCGCGCGCCGACGCCGAGCGGCTCCTGCCTCAGCTCTCGCTCGGACGCCAGACCATCGAAAAGCGCGTGCTGCGCGCGCGCTGCCTCAAGTACGTCGAGTCCTTCGACGTCTCGTGGGCCGAGCTCACGCAGCTCCTGCCGCAGGTGAAGGATCGGCTCCTCGCGGCGCGCGTGGCCGTCGACCTCGTCCACCTGGCGTACTACCTGGTCCGCGGCGAGGAGGCCGAGCGCATCACCAAGGCGGCGCAGGACCACGCGGCGAGCGATCCCTTCCTCCTCGCCGAGCTCCGTCTCGGACGCTCGATCAACCTCACCGCGGCGAACGAGGTGACGGGCGCCCTGCAGGAGGCGCGCTGGGCGGAGGACGCCCTCGGCGCGGCGCCGAAGGGACGCGCGCGCGACCTCGTCATGACGCGCCTCCAGCGCCAGCTCGCGCACCTCCTCTCCCACGCCGCGGACTACGACGCGGCGCGCGCGGCCGCCGACGCGACGACGCGCTTCGCCGCGCGCGTCGGCGATCCATGGGAGACCGCGTGGGCGACGTACACCGGCGGCTTCGTCGCGTGGATGGCCGGGCGGAACGACGAGGCGGTCGATCACTTCACGCGCGCGGAGGCGCCGCTCAGCACCTACCGCACGTCGCTCTGGCGTTACACGCTGCTCTGCCTCGCGCGCTCCCGGATGGAGCGCGGCGAGCTCGCGGAAGGCGACCGCCTGGCGCGGCAGAGCGCGACGGGGGCGCCGGAGGATCACGGCCACTTCGCGCTCCTGCGCGGCGAGGCGGAGGTCGCGGAGCTCATCCTCGCCCGCGCGCCGAGAGGGTTCCCCGCCGACGAGCACTTCCGTGACTTCGTTCGCGGCATCGTGCGCGCGGAGCGCGGCGATCCGCGCAAGGGCGTGCGGATGCTCGAGGACGTCGCGCGCGAGCTCGGCTCGCGCGGCCTCGAGCACTGGGCGCTCGGCGCGGGGGTCCACGCCGCGTACTGGCGCGAGCAGCTCGTTCGCGGCGCGGGCGCGTCGCGCGCGGCGCAGCTGGTGCGCGACATCGGAGCGCGCGGCGGCGAAGGCTTCGCCTACTACCTGCCCGACGTCGCGGTCTGGCTGGGACGCGCGGCCGAGCGCGAGCCGTCCACGCGTCGGCTCGCGCGGACGATCCGCGCGCGCGGCGAGGCGGCGCTGCGCCGCGCGAGCACCGACAGCGAGGCCCCCGTCGGCGCGTCCGAGCTCGACGGCGCGACCTTCCACCTGCGCGCCGTCGGCCTCACCTGGCGCGAGCTCGGGATCCTGCGCGAGCTCGAGCGCGTGCGCTCGGAGGGTCAGCGCCTCGACCGCGACGCGCTCGCGGCGCGGCTCGGCGTGTCGCCGAACACGCTCCGCGTCCACCTCACGCGGATCCGCGCCAAGCTCGACGTCGGCGAGAAGCGCGGGGACGAGGTGCTGCTCGAGGCGGCGCTGGCGCAGGGCTCCGTCGCCTAGGGCCGATCCTCCGCGGCGTGTTCGGGCCCGTGCTCCGGGTTGCGCAGCGAGTGCGAGCGCGATCACCCGAGCTGACGCACAGCCGGACGCGCCGCCGCATCTGCTAGCCTGCCCGCTGCCCGATGAAGAAGGTCATCGCCGGCATCCTCGTCGTGGTGGTGGCGATCGCCGCGTTCCTGTACTTCCCGCGCGGGAGCGCGCTCGCCGCGGTCAACGCCGCCGTCCTCTCGGTCCTGAACGCCGACGTCTCGGCGTCGCGCGCGGGCGGTGACTTCGCGCCGGCGCTCGACGGCGACGTCTTCGCCACCGGCGACGTCGTCCGCGCGGACGCCAAAGGCCGCGCCGTGCTCACGTTCTTCGAGGGCTCCACGCTCTCGGTCGACCCGGGCAGCAGCGTGAAGGTCGTCTCGCTGGTGAAGACCTCCGGCGGCGGGATCCAGCTCGACGTCGAGCAGACGCTCGGACGGACGTGGGCCTCCGTCTCGAAGCTCGCGCCCGATTCGAAGTTCCAGATCCACACGCCGACGATGACCGCGACCGTCCGCGGGACGGCGTTCGAGACCATCGTCGAGAAGACGCCCGACGGGAAGACCGTGACGACGATCAAGACCGACGAGGGGACGGTCCTGGTGCAGGCCGTCTCGGGCGGCGAAGTGAGCGTCCCCGCCGGCAGTGAGGTCGACGTGGCCGAGGGCCAGCCCGCGCCGGCCGCGCCGCGGCCGCAGCCGCCGACGCCGAAGCTGCGCTTCTCCGTCCCGGCGGGCGTCGGCTTCGTCGTCATCGACCCGCGCGGGCTCCAGTGCGGCCTCGCCGGCGCGAAGCCCGAACGGCAGATCCCGCGCTGCGAGGTGCTGAACGGCGGCGGCCAGAGCGTCGTGATCGGCGAGGTCGTCCCCGGCACGTACACCCTCGTCCTCACCGCCGCGCAGGCCGTGGCCGGCGCCGCGATCGTCGCCGAGGGGCTGGGCCTCCAGGGGACGGACTTCACCTCGAAGACGGCGCGGTCGTTCAACGTCGGCGACCTCGTGCGCACGACGCTCCCCGTCACGGTCGCGTCGGACGGCAAGCTCGGATCGACCGGCTTCACGCCTCCCGACCTCGTGACGAGCGTGTGCGGCGCGGAGGCGACGGGCCGTGTCTTCTCGTCGGGCCAGGTGAGCGAGCGGGCCGGCCTCCTCGCCGCGTACGCGAGCGGCGCGAAGGGGCAGCCGGCGGCGATCGTGTACACGCAGTCGGAGCTCACCCAGGCCGCGGTCGACGGGCTCAAGGACGCGCAGGCGAGCCTCCCCGTCACCGTGTCGGGGATCGTCGTGACGGTCGACAACGCGGGCGCGCACCTCACCGCGCAGGTGTCCGCCGGTCCGCTGACCATCGCCGCGACGGGGAAGGTCATCGCCGGGGTCGAGGGCGGCAAGCTCGTGCTCCGCGTGCGCGACCTCCAGGCGCCGCCGCTGCCCTCGGCGGTGACGGATCAGCTCGCGGGCGCCCTCGACAAGAGCCTCGCGCAGTTCGCGCGGGAGCTGCCGCTCGACGCCACGCGCGTGGCCTTCCGCTCCGGCTGCTTCGCCCTCATCGGCACGACGAGCCGCTGAGCCGTCAGACCGCCATCTCCGCCTTGATCGGCGGGTGATGCCGGTAGCCCTCGAGCCGCGCGACCCCGTCGAGGAGCGGGCCCGCCTTCTCGCCCGCGGCGACGCGCGCGAGGATCTCGCGGTACCGGCCGGTCACGTCGTCGAGGCTCCGTAGGGCCGGGTCGAGCCACAGCTCCGGGAGCGGGTACGGCTCACGGCGGAGCTGCTCGCACACCGCGTCGACGTGCGTGCGGTACACGTGCGCGTCGGCGAGGACGTGGGTGAGGTCGTGCGGCTCGAGCCCGCTGAGCTGCGCGAGCAGGTGGAGCAGGAGCGCGTACTCGGCCATGTTGAAGGGGACGCCGAGGAACATGTCGCAGGAGCGCTGGTACATCATCAGCGAGAGCTTCCCGTCCGCGACGAAGGCCTGGAAGAACGCGTGGCAGGCGGGGAGCGACGTGTCCGCGATCTCGCCCGGGTTCCATGCGCTGACGACGTGGCGCCGCGAGGAGGGGTCGGTCCGCAGGCGCTCCACGAGCTCCGCGATCTGGTCGACGCTCCGCCCGTCAGGCGCGCGCCACGTCCGCCACTGCTGCCCGTAGTTGCGGCCCGCGTCGCCATCGAACCGCGCGCGAGCCAGCCACGTGGGGGCGTAGGCGTTGCCGTCCCAGATGCGCACGCCGAGCGCGTGCAGCTCGTTCACGTCGGAGCTCGCGCTGAGGAACCACAGCAGCTCCGCGAGGACGGCGCGGAAGGCGAGACGCTTGGTCGTCACGGCGGGGAAGCCGTCCGACATCCGGAAGCGCATCACCTCGCCGAAGACCGCGCGCGTGCCGATGCCGGTGCGGTCCGGCCGGTCGATGCCGCCGTCCATGATCTTCCGCAGGACGTCGAGGTACTGGCGCATCGGCCCTCCTCCGCCTCGACTCTAGTGCGCACGGTAGGCTCTGCGCCCGAGCCGATGCCGACTCGTCGCGCCGCGTTCGTGTGGGATCGCCGACTCACGCAGCACGTCTACCGCCCCGACCACCCGCTGAAGCCGCTGCGCCTGGTCGGCGTGCACGAGACGCTCACCGACCTCGGAGCCTTCGACCGCCCCAACGCGGTCGTCCTGCCCCCGCGCGAGGCG
>JAGWSB010000043.1 GCA_028876375.1 Chloroflexota bacterium
TAGCAGAGCGGTAAGGACCGTCCCGGCCGGCGTTGCCACGTCGATGAAGGCGTCGACGAAGTACAGGACCCACGCGACGGAGAACACGGCCGAGAGCGCGGCCGCGCCGAGGGCACCCGCCGCGCGCAGCGCGAGGCCTCCAAGCTGGGACCCGGAGGCCCGCCGGCGCCACCAGACGACGGCGGAGGGCAGCCCCACGAGCGCGACGAGACCGGCGACCTGCGTGGGGTACGCCGCAGCGGCGGCGCGGTCCGACGGCGTCGCGACCAACGCGATCACGATGGCGCCGGCCACGACAGCGACCACTGCGACCGCGACCGCGCGTCGGCCGCGGTCACGCGCGGGCGCGCGCTGTGTGAGGAGCGTCCCCGCGGCGAACGCCGCCGCCAGCCCGGCTGCGTACAGCGCGATGAGCGGACCGCTCGCCGCGTCGGCGCCGAAGGCACGGTCCGCGATGGTCGCGAGCGGGAAGGCCGCGAGGTACGCCGCGACCGCGCCCGTCGCGAGCGCCCAGCGATCAGGCACGCGGGTGCCACGCGGTGCGCGCTCGAAGCGCCGCGGCGGCGGCGAGGAGTCCGACGGCCGCGCCGCCGACCCAGACGCCGACCGCGAGGTCGAAGCCGCACAGCACGCCCACGGAAGAGCCCGGCGCCCCCCGGCGAAGGGCCTCGAACGGTTCGGTGACGAGGGCGGTCAGCACGGCCAGCGACGCGGCGGACGCGGCCGCGCCAAGGAGCTCTAGGGCGAGCGCGCCGCGCGGCGGGACGAGCACCGAGCCGACCGCGGCGACGGCACCAAGGAAGAAGAGCCAGTTCCACGGATCCGCGCGCGTCGACTCACCGAAGCCGCGCGTGACCTCGGTGTTAGCGCATGCCGCACCCGCGCGGGCCCAGTCGAGCTGGGTAGCGACGACCGTGAGGATGAGACCGCCCAGGAGGAACAGCGCCTCGGCGCCGGTCGCGCGAGACCGCAGTGTCTCGCTCACCGCGGCATCCGCGTTCATGGAGCGGGAGTCTATGTGCGCCGAGTGCTCGGTCGCCCGGTCGCTCGCGGTTCCTGTCTCGGGCCTTCGGCGACTGTCCCATCCCGCCGTGGCGGCGAGCTTCAGCAGATCACCCATGCCGTTGACAACGACGCCGGCGAGTTCACTCCGGCGGCTTGGACTCCGGTCGGGACCGCAGACTCGCGAGCGTCCCCCACCACCGTATGACCGGACCATCCGCGCGGGCCTGACGCCCCTTTGACCTCCCGCGGTCGCGCCTGAGCATCCGACGAGTGACCGTCGCTTCACGCGCATACGGGATCGTGGCGGCGAGACCGACCGAGCCGGGCGAGGCCAAGTGGGTCATCGCATGGCACGTCGCGCGGAGCGCGGCGCCGTTGGCGGCCGTGTGGGGCCTCGTCTTCGGGATGGACGCGTTCATCACCGTGTGGGAGTACCCGATGGCGTATCCCACGCTCGCGGATCGCGTGAAGGCAGCGGTCACGCTGCGATCCTTCTCGGTCCTGTACGGGCAGCCGTATCACGCCGAGACCGTGGCGGGCTACGTCTCCTGGCACGTCACGACGGTCGTCTCGCTCATCGGGACGATCTGGGCGCTGCTGGTGAGCACGGGACTGCTGCGCGGCGAGGAGGACGCCGGGCGGTGGGAGATGCTCCTCTCCGGCCCCGTCTCGAAGGCGCGCGCGACGGCGGAAGCCCTCGTCGGGCTCGGCGCCGCGCTCGTCGCGATGTTCGTCCCCACGTTCGTCACGATCGTCGCGGCGGCGCAGCTGCCCGTCGCGCACTTCTCGGTGCCGAGCTCGCTCCTCCTCGCTCTCACGCTCGTCTCGGCGGCTGCGATGTTCCTGGCCATCGGCGCGCTCGCGAGCCAGGTGAGCGCGACGCGAGGGCAGGCCGCCACGGTCGTCGTCGCCGTCGCCGGCGTCGCGTTCCTCGTCCGGATGGTCGCCGACGCGCGGAAGGGCCTCGACTGGATCCTGTGGCTCACGCCCTACGGCTGGATCGAACAGCTGCGGCCGCTGCGCGACCCGCAGGTCGTCGCCTTCGCGCCGATCTTCCTTCTCGTCGCCGGATGCGTCGTCGCCACCCTTGCCATCGCGTCCGAGCGCGACCTCGGAGCGAGCGTGCTGCGCGCGCGCGAGGAGAGCGGCGCCACCGGCCGCTGGCTGCTGGGGCCAACGACACTCGCGCTACGCCTCGTCCGCGGGACGGTGGCCGCTTGGCTCGTGGGCATCGCGATCTACTCCTTCGCCGTCGGCATGATCGCGCGCTCCGCGTCGGACCTCCTCGTCAACTCTCCGGCGTTCACGTCCGCGCTCGGCCGGCTCGGCGTGCGCAAGGCATCCGAGGCGTACCTCGGCATCGAGTTCCTCATGCTGTCCGCTCTCCTTGCGGTCGTCGCGGCCAGCTTCCTCGCCTCGGTGCGCGACGAGGAAGCCGGCGGGCGGCTCGATCATCTCCTCGTCCGTCCGACGCGGCGCATCGTGTGGCTCGCCGGCCGCGGCGCCATCGTCGCCGTCGTGGTGGCCGCCTGCGGCGCGCTGAGCGGCGCGGCGACGTGGGTCGGCGCCGAGACCCAGCACACCGGCGTACCGCTCGCGAAGCTCGTCGAGGCGGGGATCAACGCGACCATCCCGGCGGCCTTCGTGCTCGGCGTCGGCCTGCTCGTCTTCGGCATCGCGCCGCGCCTGACGAGCGTCGCGACGTACGGCGTCATCGCCTACTCGTTCCTCGTCACCCTCATCGCCTCGCTCTTCAGCGATCAGGAATGGCTCAAGGACACCTCGATCTTCAGCCACATCGAGATCGCGCCCGCGGCGAAGCCGGACTGGGGCGAGGCGTCGATCGTCTTCGCCGTCGCCCTCGCGGCGGCGGCCATCGGCGCGCTCGCGTTCGAGCGGCGCGACATCGAGTACGCCTAGGGCGGCCGGCGGGGCTAGGCGCGCGCCTCCGACCGCTCCGACAGCGCCGCCTTCACCGACAGCTGGACGTTGCCCTTGAGCGCGCGGCTGATGGGGCAGCCGTCCTTCGCGTCCTCGGCGGCGCGCTGGAACGACTCCGCATCCGCGTCGGGGACGGTCCCCGTCACGGCGAGCGCGCTCGAGACGACCGTCCACGCGTCGCCGACCTTGTCGAACGTCACCGTCGCCGTCACGTCGAGACGCTGCGCCGGCATCCGCTGCTTCGCGAGGCCGGCCGAGAGCGCCATCGCGTAGCAGCTGGCGTGCGCCGCGGCGAGGAGCTCCTCCGGGCTCGTCTTTCCGCCGGGCTGCTCCGTGCGCGCCGCCCACGAGACCGGCAGCCGCTCGAAGCGCGCGCTCGACGCGGCCGTCACCTCTCCGCTCCCCTTCATGAGATCGCCCGTCCAGATCGCCCGGGCCTCACGTGTCGCCGCCATGTCGCCCTCCTTGCCGTGCGTGATGCCGCCGCGGACGTCCCCTGCAGACGGTACGCCGGACGGACGAGAGGTCGGTCGTGACGGCGACGCATCGGGTCCGCGCCCGAGCGAGCGCTAGCGTTCGCGGGGTGAAGCGCGTGGTCGCGATCGTCGCGTCGTTCGTCCTCTCCGTGGCGCCGTTGGCCGCGCGGCCCGTTCTCGCCGCGCCGACGGGGGCCGCTGTCGGGCTCGACTGCGTCGAGCGCGTGGCACTACCGACGATCGCGAACGTCATCGACGAGCAGTGGGCGCCCGACTCGAAGACGCTGGCGCTCACTTGGTTCGGACGCGTGCCCTCCACGTTCACCGTCGCGGGCTACGAGGAGGACGAGGTCATCGACCTCCTCGACGTCGCGAGCGGCGCGCTCCATCCGCTCGGCGTCGGCGACCTGCCACGCTGGTCGGGGACGGGCACGTACGTCTCGTACTGGGGTCCGCACGCGGACGAGCTCCGTATCGTCCGCGGGCAGCGCATCGTCGCTCGGCTGCGCCCGACGATGCCCGAGGTCCGCTGGGTCGGCGATGCTCTCCTCTTCATCGAGAAGGACGCGCTCCAGCGCTGGGAGGACGGCGCCGTCCGGACGCTGGCCCATCTCGACGCGGCCCTCGTGCCGCACTACCCCGCGGACGACGTGTACTTCAGCGTGGACGGCGCGCGCTTCACGATGACGCGCTACGCGCTCGACGGGAACATCCGCCGCTACGTCGGCCTCACCGCGACCGGCGCGGTCAGCCGGCTCGACGCGCCGGCGGCGATGTACCTCGAATGGGCGCCGGTCGGATCGACGCTCCTCGTGCGCTCCGTGGACCGCGTGGAGCTTCGCGACCTGGCGACGAATGACACGCGGAGCGCGAGCGTCGCGAGCTTCCCGGGCGCCGTCCACGCCTGGACGCCCGACGGCCGGGCGCTGCTCATGGGCCGCGTCTCGCCGACGGTGCCCGCGGGCGACGCCTTCGACGCCTTCCAGGCCTGGGGCGCGACCGAGCCGCGAGGGAGCGCGACGCTGCCCAACGTCCTCGGGGCACGGCGCTTCAGTCCGGACGGGCAGTACTTCGTCGGCGTGAGCCGGACGAGCGTCGAGGACACGCGCCTCGAGCTGTACCGCTGCCTCGACGGCGCGCGCGCCGATCCCGCGCAGGCCGCGCCGGACGCGGCCGCGCGCCTGGCGCGGATCGACGCCGGACCGCGCCGCCTCGTCCGGCCGGCGGCGGGCGACATCAGCCAGTTCGTGCAGGGCGCGCACACCGGGATCGACGTCGCCGCGCCGTACGGATCGCTCGTCGTCGCGTCCGACCCCGGCGTCGTCACGCAGGTCGGCTGGCATCCCGCGGGCGGCGAGCGCGAATGCGTCGAGGACGGCGCGGGCCTCGAGACCTGCTACTACCACACGAGCCTTCCGCTGGTACGCGTCGGCCAGCGGGTCGTTCGCGGCGAGCCGGTCGCGCTCATCGGCCTGACCGGGATCACCACCGGACCGCACGTGCACTGGGAAGTGAAGCTGTTCGGGAGGATCGTCGACCCGCTCGCGCGCTGAGGAGCGTCACGCCGCTAGGCTCCCTCGCGTGCCGGGGTCCGATCCGACCGACCTGACGCTCGAAGCGGCCGCGGAAGGGATCCGCTCGCGACGCGTCTCCGCGGAGGAGCTCGTGCGCGCCTGCCTCGCGCGCATCGAGCGGCTCGAGCCGGCGCTCCACGCGTTCATCACCGTCACCGCGGACGAGGTCATCTCCGCGGCACGGGAGAGCGACCGTGCCGTCGCGGCCGGAGCGGCGCGGCCGCTCGAGGGCATCCCGGTCGCGGTGAAGGACCTCTTCGACACGCGCGGCATGCGCACGACGGCCGGATCGGCGATCCTGCGCGACCGCGTCCCCGGCGAGGACGCCGTCGTCGTCGCCAAGCTCCGCTCCGCCGGCGCGGTCATCGTCGGCAAGACGAACCTCCACGAGTGGGCCTTCGGCGTCACGAACCAGAACCCGCACTTCGGCGGCGCGCGGAACCCCTGGGATGCGACGCGGATCCCGGGCGGCTCGAGCGGCGGGAGCGCGATCGCGCTCGCCGTCGGCGAGTGCGCCGGTGCGCTCGGGAGCGACACCGGCGGATCGATCCGCATCCCGGCGTCGCTCTGCGGCGTCGTCGGGCTGAAGCCGACGTACGGCCGGGTCAGCGTCCGCGGCGCGATCCCGCTCAGCTGGACGCTCGATCACGCGGGCCCGATGGCGCGCACCGTCCGCGACGTCGCGCTCCTCTACCGCGCGATCGCGGGATACGACGCGCGCGATCCAGCGTCGGCCGACGTCGACGTCGAGGATCCGCTTGGGACGATCGACGACGGCGCGCGCGGGCTGCGGCTGGGACTCCCGCGCGAGGGCTTCTTCGACGCGGCGGACGAGGCCGTCGCGCGTCTCGCGCGCGCCGGCGTCGCGGCGCTCGAGCGCGAGGGCGCGCCGGTCGTCGAGGTCGTCTTCCCCCCGCTGCGCGACGTCCTGGCGGCGCAGCGCACGATCATCTCGGTCGACGCGGCGGCCTATCACGCCGACCACCTGGCACGCGACACTTCGCGGATCGGCGAGGACGTCCTCGCGCGGCTGCGCTCGGGCGAGGCGACCTCCGCGCGCGACTACGCGCTCGCGCGGCGGCGCCGCGACGAGATCCGCCGCGCGGTGATCTCCCTGTTCGCGCAGTGCGACGTGCTCGTCACGCCGACCACCGCCATCGCGGCGCCGCCCGCCGACGCGCCCGACGCGGTCGCGACGGCCGCGCGCCTCACGGCGATGACGTCGCCTTTCAACCTCACGGGTCTGCCCGCCGTGTCCGTGCCGTGCGGCCTCACTTCCGAGGGCCTTCCCGTGGGGCTGCAGCTGGTCGCCGCGCCGTGGCGCGAGGCGACCCTCCTGCGCGCCGCGCGCGCCTACGAGGTCGTGAGCGGGTGGGACGCGCGACGGCCGGCGATGGCCGCGACGGCCTGAAGCGCGACGATCAGACCGACGGCCTGCTCGATCGGCTCACCGGCGTCCGTCGATCCCAAGACGAACACGTAAAGGAGAACGACGAGGGCGGCGACGAGGACAAGGCAGCCGCAGCCGGTCATGCGCGCGTGGGTCGGAGGGTGTCGGTCCTACCCGTGTCCGCAGGAGCAGCCGCCGCCGCAGCCGCCTTCGCTCGACCACCGCTCGTTGGTCACCACGAAGCCGCTCCCCTCGGACGTCTCGACGTAGTCGATGCGCGCGCCGTCGACGTACTCGAGGCTGAGGGGGTCGATGGCCACGCGGATGCCGCCCTGCTCGAAGGTCGCGTCGTCGGCAGCCGCGGCCTCGTCGAGCGCGAGCCCGTACTGGTAGCCGGAGCAGGTCCGGCCGGCCACGTACACGCGCAGGACGGGGCGCGTCGGCGCCTCCTGACGCACTTCGAGGAGCTTGGCTTGGGCGGTGTCGGTGAGCTCGATCACGTCGCCGAGCGTAACACCGCGGACCGTGGCAGGATCGTGCAGCGATGACGCGCGACGAGGCCTGGGATCTCCTCTGCGAGCACACGAAAGGCGACAGCCTGCGGCGGCATGCGCTCGCCGTCGAAGCCGCGATGCGCCACTTCGCGCGCAAGCACGGCGAGGACGAGGAGACGTGGGCCGTGACGGGGGTGCTCCACGACTTCGACTACGAGGAGGACCCGTCGGGACATCCGCAGCGCGGCCGTCCCATCCTCGAGCAGGCGGGCGTCCCCGGTCCGATCGTCCACGCCATCCAGAGCCACGGCGACCACCTGGGGATCCCGCGCGTCACGCCGCTGGAGAAGACGCTGTACGCGGTGGACGAGCTGACCGGGTTCATCGCCGCGGTCGCGCTCGTCCGGCCGTCCAAGCGCGTGGCCGACGTCGACGCCGCGGCCGTGCGCAAGAAGATGAAGGACAAGGCCTTCGCGCGCGCCGTCAGCCGCGAGGCGATGCTGCGCGCGGCGGACGACCTCGGCGTCCCATTCGACGACCTGGTGAGCGAGGTCGTGATGGCGATGTCGGCGGAAGCCGCCGCCCTCGGACTGGCGGGAGCGAGCTAGAGAGCCCGCTCCCGGCTCACGCGCGGGATCAGCTCGCGCGCTTCAGAGCGCGGTCGCCGCGGCGCACGACCTCGTGCTCGAACCGCTCGAGGAACATCTGGCCGCCGCAGCGGGGGCAGCGCGGCTGGTCGCCGACCCAGGCGGGGGCGACGTCCTCGGCGACGCTCGCGTACGCGGCGCGCACCTGTTCGGGGCTCGGCCGGCGAGCGCCGGAGGGGATGAGGACCTCCCCGCTGCCGTGGCCGCAGAAGTAGCAGTAAAGCTCAGCACGGAACGCCATTTCGCTGGTACCTCCAGGTCCCACCCGCTAGAACGACGCTCGCCGCACGGATGTTCCATCGCTACATACGCGGCAAGGCGCCTGCCGGTTGCACCGGAAGTGCGACCTGGACGAAGGATCGAGTAAGAAGATCTGCCGGCGCGGGGTGGGAGAGGTGCTAGCTGGCGGCTTCCTCGAGCCGGACGACGTTCGCGCCGCCCCCGCGCAGGACCTTCAGATCGCGGATGACGCCGCGGGGGATGATGTGGAAGTCGTTGTGACGGTAGTCCTTGCCGGCGTTCGTGATGTCGTAGTCGCCGACGATCACGACGTACTCGTCCGTCTCCTTCCAGAGGATCCCACAGGTCAGCTTGCGCAGGCGGTAGGGCTCGAAGTCCTCAGGGATCGCGGTGCGCGAGTACGCGGTGATGTCCTCCCACTCGACAGCGACGAGCGGGGCAGAGTCCACGTCCACGCCTCTCCCTCTCCTCTCGGCGGACATCGTTCCCGCCGAGCACAGCGAGGGGTCCGGATCGTCCCCCTCGCGTACAGCAACGGAAGATAGGCGTGGACGTGCCGCGCTCCAAGGGTCGTCGGGCCGATCGATACGTCGTGGAGAACGAACGAGCGGCCGTCGCTGTGTCGCTCTCCCACCATCCAGAACGGTGAGCGTCGTCAGCTCGCCTGCCGTCCGCGCGCGATGAGCTCGGCGACCTTCTGGCCGCCCTTCTTCCCGATCTCCTCGAAGTGCTCGTGTCCGTACTTCTCGGAGACCGCGTCGCCGCCGATCTTTCCGATGCGGCCGTAGAAGCGAGGACCGTATAGCTCCTTCACCTTCTGGCCACCCTGCTTCCCGATCTGCTCGTAGAAGTCGGCGCCGTGGCGCTGTGCGGTCGTCTTGCCGCCCTTGCGCCCGATCTGCTCGTAGAACTCGGGCCCGTGACGCTGAGCGGTCGTCGCGCCGCCCCGGCGCCCGGCCTCCGCGACGGTCATCGCTCCCTTGTTCCTCGACATGGCTTGTTCCTCCGCTCCGTTGCTTCGCTCGACCACACCGGGGCCGTTAGGGCCCTTGCTGTCGGGCTGCCCGGTGGCCCTGCAAGTTCCATACCGTCGCTCGGACGCTCGCTGGGCACTCGTCCGACATGCCGTACGTCTTGCGAGCGGGCCGCGGCGCTTTCGGACGCCTAGCGCCCGATCAGGCCAAGGTCACGGGACGGACATCCGCACGGAGCAAAGGTCGCTGCAGGCGAGCACGACCTTCGTCGCGTAGGTGAGATCGAGGGTGCGACCGGCGATGTAGGGGCCGCGGTCGATCACCGGAACGGTGACGGTGCGGCCTGCCGGAGAGGTGAGCGTGACCATCGTCCCGCAGGGCAGCGCGAGGTCGGCCACGCCCAGCGTCTGCTGCGTAAGCGTCAGCCCGCACGCCGTCCGCTCGCCATAGAAGCCAGGCCCGTACCACGAGGCGAGCACGACCGTCCCACCGCCCGAGGGCACGGGGACGGGCGCGAGCACGACGACACGCGGGGGCGGCGGCGCGGCGGGCGCGGGCTCGGGCGTCGGCTCCGGCGCCGCGGCGTCCGCGGACGCGACGATGAACGCCTCACCCCGCGCGGTCGGCGACGATCGCGCCACCGCGCGCATCTCCGCGAGCTCGCTCGCGACGTCGAAGGGCGCGGCGACGCCCAGCGCCGGCGCCACGGCTGCGGCGTCCGCGAAGATCGACACCGGCGCGCCCGAAGGTGGGAGCGTTGCCGGCATTCCGAGGATGCCGGCGAACACGAAGGTCCCCACCTTCGCCACGAGCGCCTTCTCCACCCTGCGCTGCATCGACGGCCGCGCGGATGCAGGCTGGGTTCCAGCGCCTGTCCGGCAGGTGGACACACTGTCGCTCGCTCGACGATCTCGTGCTCACCGAGCGCTCGCTCGCTCCCGCATCTTTCTCGCGATACGCGAGCCTGAGGGCGCGTCATGCGGCCGGACGCAGAGCGGCCGCGCGAGCGACGCCGATCACGACGCGGGCTTCGCGATGACGACGGATCGGGGGTCCTGCGGGACCGGTCCCGTCGACGTCTGCAGCGTCAGGCGCTCGTCGGGCGTCTCCTGCGCGACCGACACGTCGTCGGGCGGCACCGCCGGCATGACCTGCGTCACCACGTAGCGCAGCGTTCGTCCGTCCGGCGTCGTCACGATCACGTCGTCGCCGACCTCGGCGTTCCACAGCGCGAGGAACATGCCGATACGCGCGTGCGAGTAGAGGTACGCGTTACCCGGCGTCCCCGGGATCGACGTGCCGGGGAGATGGAACGCGTAGCCCTCCGGCGTCTTCTGCCGATCGATGTCGCGCTGCACGTCGCCCTCGGCGATCGGAAGGTCGATCGCGAGGCGCGGGACCTTCACGCGATAGCCGGGCGGGATCGGACCGGGGGTCGAGGTCGCCGCGAGCGCCGTGGGCGAGGACGCCGCGACCGCCGGCGTGACGCTCGGCGCGATCGACGGCAGCGCCGAGGGCGCGGCGGCGTTCGACGCGTAGACGACGAGGAGCGCCGCGCACGCGGCGAGCACAAGGGCGAGCGTTCGACGCCGCACGCCTATGCTCGGTGCACTCCCGATGCCTATGGATGCAGCGACGTTCCGCGGCCGTCGCGAGCGCGCCGCCGCCGCGGCGCGCGCGGCGGGGATCGCCGCGCTCCTGGTCTCCCCCGGATCCGACCTCGCGTACCTGACCGGCCACCGCATCCACGAGAGCGAGCGGCTGACCTGCCTCGTGCTCGCTTCCGACGGCGCCGCCGCGCTCGTCGTGCCCGAGCTCGAGGCGCCGCGCGCGCGGACCGCGTCCCCCGGCCTCGAGGTGCGCACGTGGAGCGAGACGGACGATCCGATCGCCCTCGTGGCGGGCCTCGTCCCGCGCGGCGGGGACGTCGCCGTCGGAGACCGCATGTGGGCGGCGTTCGTGCTCGGGCTCCGCTCGCGACTGGATGGCCGGTCGCTCGTGACCGCGTCGCGGATCGTCGCGCCGCTGCGGATGCGCAAGGACGAGCACGAGATCTCCGCGCTCCGCGCCGCGGGCGAGGCGGCGGACCGCGTCTACGAGCGGATGCGCGCGGGGTCCTTCGCCGGCCGAGCCGAGAGCGAGGTCTCGGCGGAGCTGCGCGCGCTCCTCGCCGCGGAGGGCCACGACGACACGTTCGCGATCGTCGCCTCCGGCCCGAACGGCGCGTCGCCGCACCACGACGCGGGCGAGCGTCGCATCGCCGCCGGCGACACGGTCGTCCTCGACTTCGGCGGCACGCGCGGCTGGTACTGCTCCGACATCACGCGCACGGTCCACGTCGGCGACGGCGTCGACGCGGAGCGGCGCCGCGTGCACGACGTCGTGCGCCGCGCGCAGGAGGCGGGATACGCGGCGGCGCGCGCCGGAGCGACGGCGTCGAGCGTCGACGCGGCGGCGCGGCGCGTCATCGACGGCGCCGGCTACGGCGCCTACTTCATCCATCGCGTCGGCCACGGCATCGGGCTCGACGGCCACGAGGATCCGTACCTCGTCCGCGGCAACGACGTCGTGCTCGAGCCGGGGATGGCGTTCTCGATCGAGCCTGGGGTGTACCTGCCGGGCCGCTTCGGCGTGCGCATCGAGGACGTCGCGTACGTGGACGCGAGCGGCGCCGCGCAGCCGCTCAACACGGTCGACCGCTCACTCGCGATCGTTCGGTAGCGCGTGGCGGTCCCGCGCCTCGTCATGTCCGTGTTCGCGTGCACGGTCGGCCTCGCGTTCTGGTGGGCGCTGACCGAGCCACTCGCGTTCCCGCTCCCCGCGCTCTACGCCGTCCCCGCGCTCATCCTCCTCGGCTCGGGCGTCATCGCCGGCCGTATGGGCGTGCTCGCCGCGCCGATCTCGCTCCTGTTCTCGCTGTTCCTCGGAAGCCTCATCGCGACCTGGCTGCACCAGGCGTTCGTCCCCGAGACGGCGCCGGTCTCGCACTTCGGCGCGCAGCTCGTGATCGAGCCGGTGTCGTTGATCGCGCCGCTCGTTGCGGCAGCCGTCTGCGGCGTGCTCGGCGGGTTCCTCGGAGAGCGGATGCTGCCGACACGCGCGGAGTGGCCGGGGCAACGGAGGCGATAGGTGCTCACCTGCCGCCGGCGCGCGCCGGCCGTCAGCTCCTGCGGCGCTACCTGATCAGAACGGGCGCGGCCGCGCGCAGCGCGAACGAGTACACGGGATCCGGAAGGATCCCCAGGACGATCGTGACGAGCGAGGCGATGCCGAGGCTCCACGACAGCATGCGGGCGGGCTCCACCTTGGGCGCCGTCGCGTCGGCGTCGTACATGAACATGTGCACGACGACGCGCAGGTAGTAGAAGGCGGCGGCCGCGGCGTTCAGCGCGATCGCGACCGCGAGCCACGCGAAGCCGGCGTCGATGACCGGCTGGAACACGAGGAACTTCGCGAGGAAGCCGACCGTCGGCGGGATGCCGGTCAGGTTGATGAGAAAGATCGAGAACGCCGCCGCGCCGGGCCCGTGACGGCTCCAGAGCCCGTTGAGGTCGTCGAGCGTCGCGCCGCGCGTGCCCTCGAGGTCGAGCAGCTCGAGGCTGGCGAACGCTCCGAGATTCATGATCCCGTACGCGAACACGTAGAAGAGCACCGCGGCGCCGGCGGGCGCGCCCGCAGCGGTCGCCGCGACGGCGGCGAGGATGTAGCCGGTGTGGGCGATGCTCGAGTACGCGAGCATCCGCTTCACGTTCGTCTGCACGAGCGCGACGACGTTGCCGAGCGTCATCGTGATGACGGCGAGGATCGCGAAGACGAGCGCCCAGTCGAGCTGGATGGGGCCGAGGGCGGTCGCCATGACCCGCAGGATCGCGGCGAACGCCGCCGCCTTGGGCGCGACCGACATGAACGCCGTCGACGGCGTCGGCGCGCCGTCGTATGCGTCCGGCGTCCACTGGTGGAACGGCACGACCGCGGCTTTGAAGCCGAGGCCGGTGGTCACGAGGGCGAGGGCGACGACGACGGCGGGGCTCGCGAGGCCAGCGGTGCGCACCGCCGCGGCGATCTTCGCCAGGTCGGTCGACCCCGAGATGCCGAAGAGCCAGGCGAAGCCGTACACGAGGATCGCCGTGCTGAAGGCGCCGAGCAGGAAGTACTTGAGTGAGGCCTCGTTGGCGTAGCGGTCGCGGCGCTGGAGGCCCGCGAGGACGTACACCGGGATGCTCATGAGCTCGATGCCGACGAAGAGCGTGATGAGGTCGGTCGCGAGGGCGATCGTCATCGCGCCGAGGGTCGAGAAGAGCACGGTCGCGTAGAACTCGCCGGCCGACACCTCCTCGCGCCGCAGGTACGGCGGCGCGATGAGGACCGTGAACACGGCGAGGACGATGAAGACGAGGCGGAAGAAGCGCGCGAAGTCGTCGACGGACACGAAGCCGCCGAAGAACACGCCGCCCGCGGGCGCCCACGTCGGGCTCACGAGCGCGACGACGAGGCCGATGACGGTGATCCACGGGAGCCAGCCGCGGGAGCGGCGCTCGCCGACGATCGCGTCGATCACGAGGACGAGGATGGCGACGAGCGCGACGAGCGCCTCGGGGAGCACGGCGAGGAGGTCGCTCAGTCCCATCTAGTGCCGTTCCAACTTGATCTTCTCGGCCGTCCTGCGTACCCTCCGCCCAGCAGGGGAGCGGAGGAGGGATGGCGTGTCCACGGTCGAGCTGCGACCCCTGACCTCAGCCGAGCGCAAGGTCCTGGCGACCAAGCTGCGCACGCGCTCCCTGTCGGCCCAGGTGCACCAGCGGTACCGGGTGATCGCCGAGGTCCGCTCGGGCTGCTCGCTGCGCACGGCGGCCGACCGGATCGGCATCACGCCGGAGACGGCCTCGCGCTGGGTGCACCGCTTCAATGCCGACGGCTTTCGGAGCTTCGAGGCGGTGCCCAACCCGCACGGGCGCATGCCCATCATCACGAGGAAGCAGATCCTCGAGCTCATCGACATCGCGCTCTCCGATCCGCGGAAGCTGGGGCTGCCCTTCACCACCTGGAGCGTCCGCACGCTCACCGAGTACTGCCGCGAGCGGCGGCTCATCCCGCCCTTCAGCGAGGAGTGGATCCGCCGGATCCTGCACCGCGAGGGCTTCAGCCCGCAGCGCATCCGCACCTGGAAGACCTCGAGCGACCCGCGCTTCCTGGCAAAAAAAGGCGCATCCGCGCCCTCTACGAGCGGTGCCCCCGGGGCGCGGCGGTCGTCTGCTTCGACGAGTGGGGCCCGCTCGAGCTCCGACCGCTGGGAGGCCTGAGCTGGGCGCCGCGGGGTCGCCCGGCGCGCATGCGCGCGACGTACACGCGGAAGCTGGGCACCGAGACCTTCCTCGGCTTCTACGACGTCCACGCCGACGTGCTCAGCGGGGTCTTCCGCAAGAGGAAGCGCCTGCGCGAGGTCGGCGAGGCCTTCCGCCGCCTCCGCGCCTGCTACCCGCGGAAGAAGCTCTACGTCGTCCTCGACAACCTGCACGCCGTGCACGACCACCCGCGCTTCCTGGCCCTCTGCCGACGCCTCCGCATCCACCTCGTCTTCACCCCGACCGAGGGAAGCTGGCTCAACGCCATCGAGACGTACTTCGGTGTTCTCAAGCGCTCCACGCTCGACGGCAGCGACGACCGCGACCACATCAGCCGGCGCCGCCGCATCTACCGCTACCTGCGGCTGCGTCATCGCCGGCTCGGCAACGCTCGGCATCCGCTCACGAGGGTCCGCCTCGTGCGGCCTATCAAGTTGGATCGTCACTAGGTGCGCGTGGTCGTCCAGCGCGTCCGCTCCGGCCGCGTGACGGTCGACGACGCTCCCGTCTCCGCGATCCTCCACGGTCTCGTCGTCCTCCTCGGCGTCGGCGCGGATGACGCGGCGACGGACGCCGAACGCCTCGCGGCGAAGGTGGGCTCGCTGCGCGTCTTCGAGGACGAGCGCGGAAAGATGTCGCGCTCCGTCGCCGACGTGGGCGGCGAGGTCCTCGTCGTCCCCCAGTTCACCCTGTACGGGGACGTGCGCAAGGGGCGTCGCCCGGACTTCACGAAAGCCGCCGCGCCGGACAAGGGGCAGCGCCTCTACGACGCCTTCTGCGGCGCGCTGCGCGCGGCGGACGTCCCCGTCGCGACGGGCCGCTTCGGCGCGCACATGCGCGTGAGCATCGACGCGGACGGCCCGGTGACGATCGTCGTCTCGACGGACGGCTGGCGCGAGGGCGACCTGGCCTAGCGGCGCGCGAGCTCCAGTCCCACCGCGAGCGTGAGCTTCGCCGCCTTGGTCCACAGCCGCGGGTTGTCGATCTTGTCGATGGTGTCGGTGGCGTAGTCCATGGTGCCGCTCCCCGGATACGTGGCGTCGGGGGGCCCGTAGCGCTCGGCCAGCGTCACCGCCGGGATGCCGACCATGCCGAACGGTGCGCTGTCGAGCAGGTCGACGCGCGGGTCGTCCGCGAGGACGTTGACGAGCGGCTTCACCCCGATGGCGTAGCGGTCGTTCGCGGTCGCCACGCGGTCGCGCAGCGCGGCGGAGGGGGATCCCCACCACAGCACGTCGAGGCGGTCGGCGATGGGGTTCCACCCGACGGTGTCCGGGTTGATGAAGGCCGAGTACGCGTACGGCTTCTGGAGCGCGCCCACGAAGGCGAGCGTGCCCTTGTAGTAGAGCTCCTCGCCGTCCCAGAACCCGAGCACGACACGCTCCTTCAGGCTGGCGCGCTCGCGCGCGAGGATGCGCGCGATCTCGAGGACGGCGGCCGTGCCGGTGCCGTTGTCGTC
The DNA here is from genome assembly GCA_028876375.1 of Chloroflexota bacterium. Taxonomy (GTDB): domain Bacteria; phylum Chloroflexota; class Limnocylindria; order P2-11E; family P2-11E; genus JACPOT01. The sequence goes on from JAGWSB010000043.1 coordinate 15,543, forward strand.
GGCTCCGGGAGCGGGATCGATCGCCGGACGCCAGCCCGGGGTCCACTTGCCGATCGTGTCGTAGTGCGCGCCGATGACGATGCCGCCCGTCGCCGGCGCTCCGCCGGGCGGATCGACGATGGCGAGGATGTTCTCCATCGGGATGCCCTCGGCGGTGAACGGCTGGACCTGCACCTTCACGCCGAGCGGCGCGAGCTCCTGAAGCTGCCCGAGGATGTACGCGACCGCTTTGGCGTGCCCGGGGTGGCGCGGGTCGCGCGACTGCACGGCGCACAGCGCCTGGAGGTCGGCCCACATGCGGCCGAGCGAGACCTGCGACACGACGTCGGCGACCGGGGTCGGCGTCGGGACGGGCGTGGGCACGGGTGTCGGCGCCACCGTCGGCGAGGCGCTCGCGGCATTGGACGCGGGGGCCGTCGCGCGCGCGGCCCTCGCGGGAAGCGCGCTCGTTGGCCCGCTGCCGCCGCAGCCAGCCACGACCGCCAGCGCGACCGCGAGCGCGAGACACCTCTTCACCTGGGGGTCAACGCGCGGCGGTGCCGCGCGTGACCCGCGCGCTCTTAGTTCAAGCGAGCGCCCACCGGCTCGCGCTCCTCGCGCTCGGGCTTCGAGTACTCCTGCTTGAAGAACTCGATCTGCCCGTCGCGGACGTCCGCGAAGACGACGTCGCCCTCGGTGAACTCGCCCGAGAGCACCTTCTGCGCGAGCGGATCGAGCACGAGGTGCTGGATGGCGCGGCGGATCGGCCGCGCGCCGAAGACCGGGTCGAACCCTTCGCGCGCGATGAGCGCGCGCGCCGACGGCGACAGCTCGATCCCGATCTTCCGCTCCTCGAGCCGCCGCGCGAGCATCTTCGTCTCCTTCTCGACGACCTCCATGAGCTCGGGCTCGGTGAGGCGCTTGAAGAGGACGGTCTCGTCGATGCGGTTGAGGAACTCGGGCCGGAAGTGGCCGCGCAACGCGTCCATGACCTGCTTCCGCATCTGGTCTTCGTCGAGGTGCGGGTCGGAGAGGAAGGTCGTGCCGACGTTGCTCGTCATGATCACGACGGTGTTCTTGAAGTCGACCGTGCGGCCATGGCCGTCGGTGAGGCGGCCGTCGTCGAGGATCTGCAGGAGCACGTTGAACACGTCGCCGTGCGCCTTCTCGATCTCGTCGAGCAGGATGACGGAGTACGGACGGCGCCGCACGGCCTCCGTGAGCTGGCCACCCTCTTCGTACCCGACGTAGCCGGGCGGCGCCCCGATGAGCCGCGAGACGGTGTGCTTCTCCATGTACTCGCTCATGTCGAGGCGGACCATCGCCTTCTCGTCGTCGAAGAGGAAAGCCGCCAGGGCCTTCGCGAGGAGCGTCTTGCCCACGCCCGTCGGTCCGAGGAAGAGGAACGACGCGAGCGGCCTGTTCGGGTCCTGGAGGCCGGCGCGCGCGCGGCGCACGGCGTTCGCGACGGCGCGGATGGCCTCCTCCTGCCCGACGACGCGCTCGTGCAGCCCGGTCTCCATGCGCAGGAGCTTCTGCACCTCGCCCTCGAGGAGCTTGGTGACGGGGATGTGCGTCCAGCGGGCGACGACCTCGGCGATGTCCTCGGGCGTCACCTCTTCGGTCAGCATCTTGCGGCCGGTCTGGAGCTCCGCGAGCTTCGCCTCGGCCTGCTGGACGTCGCGCTCGATCGCGGCGAGCGTGCCGTACTTGAGCTCGGCCGCCTTCGCGTAGTCGACCGCGCGCTCGGCGCGCTCGATCTCCATGCGCACCGACTCGAGCTGCTTCTTCTTGTCACGGATCTCGGTGATGGCGCCCTTCTCGAGCTGCCACTGGCCGCGGAGTCCGGCTGAGCGCTCCTTCAGGTCCGCGAGCTCGCGCTCCAGCTTCTCGAGCCTCTCGCGGCTGGCGGGGTCGGACTCCTTGCGCAGCGCCTCGCGCTCGATCTCGAGCTGGCGGATGCGCCGCTCGACCTCGTCGACCTCGATGGGCATCGAGTCGATCTCCATCCGCAGCTTGGACGCGGCCTCGTCGACGAGGTCGATCGCCTTGTCCGGGAGGAACCGGTCGCTGATGTAGCGGTCGGAGAGGACGGCCGCGGCCACGAGGGCGCTGTCCTGGATGCGCACGCCGTGGTGCACCTCGTAGCGCTCGCGCAGTCCGCGGAGGACGGAGATGGTGTCCTCGACCGTGGGCTCGCCGACGTACACCGGCTGGAAGCGCCGCTCGAGCGCGGCGTCCTTCTCGATGTGCTTGCGGTACTCGTCGAGCGTCGTCGCGCCGATCGCGTGCAGCTCGCCGCGGGCGAGCATCGGCTTGAGCATGTTCGCCGCGTCGACGGCGCCCTCCGCGGCGCCCGCGCCGACGACCGTGTGCAGCTCGTCGATGAAGAGGACGATCTGTCCTTCCGAGGCCGTGATCTCCTTGAGGACGGCCTTGAGGCGCTCCTCGAACTCGCCGCGGTACTTCGACCCCGCGAGGAGCGAGGCGATGTCGAGCGCGAAGATGCGCCTGTTCTTCAGGCCCTCGGGGACGTCGCCGCGCACGATGCGCTGCGCGAGCCCCTCGACGATCGCCGTCTTGCCGACGCCCGGGTCGCCGATGAGGACCGGGTTGTTCTTCGTGCGGCGCGACAGGACCTGGATGACGCGGCGGATCTCCTCGTCCCGGCCGATGACCGGGTCGAGCTTGTTCTTTCGCGCAAGCTCGGTGAGGTCGCGCCCGTACTTCTCGAGCGCCTGGAACTTCCCCTCCGGGGTCGCGTCCGTGACGCGCTGGTTGCCGCGGATGTCGCGGAGCGCCTCGAGGGCGCGGTCGCGGGTGATCCCGGCGCGCTTCAGCTGCTGCCCGGTGAACCCGGGGTCCTCGATCATCGCGAGGAGCGCGTGCTCGGTGGACACGTACTCGTCGGTCAGCTGCTCCATCTCGTGCTGCGCCATCTGGAGGACGCGGCCGAGCCGGGCGGACGCGCCGATCTGCACGCCGGCGCCGCTCACGTGCGGGCGCTTCGCGAGGTCGGCCTCGATCGCCGCGAGGATCTGCTGCGGGTTCGCCCCCAGGGCGCGGACGATGGCCGGCACCGTCCCGCCATCCTGCGAGAGGAGAGCGGCGGCGAGGTGCTCGACGTCGATCTCGCCGTGTCCGTTCTCGGCGGCACGGGCGCGCGCGTTGACGATGGCTTCTTGGGTCTTCTCGGTGAGCTTGTTCGGATCGATCACAGCAGATGGCTCCTCACGTTCTCGCCCGCGCGGTGCGCCGCGAGCTTCTGGATGGCGTCGCGCTCGTCGCTCGAGAGCTTCTGCGGGAGCACGACCTTGACGGTCACGTACATGTCGCCGTGGCCGCCCGACGGCCGCGGCATGCCCTGTCCGGCGAGCCGGATGGTCCGGCCGTTCTGCGTCTCGGGCGGGATCTTCAGGCTCACCCGGCCCTTGAGGGTCGGGACGGTGACCTCTTCGCCGAGCATCGCCTCGTGCAGCGCGATGGGGAGATCCACGTGGACGTCGTCGCCTTCGCGGCGGAAGAAGGGGTGCGGGTGCACGCGCACACGCAGGTACAGGTCCCCGGCGGGACCGCCGCGCGCGCCGGGCGCCCCCTGGCCCGCGAGACGGATGCGCTGGCCATCCTTCACGCCCGCGGGGATCTTCACGTCGAGGCGCTTGCTCTTCCCGTCCTCGCCGCGGATCTCGATGCTGCGCTCCGTTCCGCGGTACGCCTCGGGAAGGGTGACATCGACCTCGCTCTCGAGGTCCTCGCCCTGCTGTGCGTATCCGCGCGCGCGTCCGTTCGGACGGCCGCGCGTCTGCCCCATGCCGGCGCCGCCGAAGCCGCCGACGTCTCCGAAGACCGTGCGGAAGAAGTCCGAGAACTGCGAGAAGTCCTGGCCGCCCGCTCCCGGCGTCCCCGTGAACACCCACTGGAAGCCGCCGCCCGGAGCGCCTCCCGGCGCGCCGGAGCGCGCGTAGCGCTCCCAGTCGGGCCCGAGCTGGTCGTAGCGCGAGCGCTTCTCGGGATCGAGGAGGACCTCTTGGGCCTCGTTGATCTCCTTGAAGCGCTGCTCGGCGTCGGTCCCCTTGTTCAGGTCAGGGTGGTACTGACGCGCGAGCCGGCGATACGCCTTCTTGATCTCCTCGGGCTTCGCGTTCTTCGCGACGCCGAGGATCTTGTAGTAGTCCTTGTACTCGACCGGCATGCGTTCACCCCATTACGCGGGCGGCGGGGCGGCGGGGTGCCCCATGTCGCGCGGGCCGAAGGCGGCCGGGGTGACGCGCGGGCCCCCGAGGAGGGCCAGCGCGAGCACCTCGTCGATCGTGCCGACGGTCTTCACGTCGACCGTGTCGAGGACCTCCTTCGGGATGTCGACGAGGTCCTTCTTGTTCTTCTCGGGAAGGATGAAGGTCTTGATGCCGGCGCGGTGGGCCGCGAGGAGCTTCTCCTTCACGCCGCCGATGGGCAGGACCTTCCCGCGAAGCGTGATCTCGCCGGTCATCGCGACGTCGCGCCGGACCGGGCGACCGGTGAGGGCGCTGACGATCGTCGTCGCCATCGTCACGCCGGCCGACGGGCCGTCCTTCGGGATCGCGCCCGCGGGGACGTGGATGTGCATCGCGTGATCGCGGAAGAAGTCCTTCGGCACGCCCAGCTCGCGCTGGTGCGCGCGGACCCACGACATAGCGGCGCGCGCGGACTCCTCCATGACCTTGCCGATCTGGCCGGTCAGCTGGAAGTCCTTGCCCTCGCCGAAGGTGCCGTCCACGGTCGTCGCCTCGACGGTGAGGACGTCGCCGCCGAACTCGGACACGGAGACGCCGGTCGCGGCGCCGACCATGTCCTCCTTCTCGGCGAGCCCGTAGTCGAACCGCTCGGGGCCGAGATACGTCGAGATGTCGGCCGCGTCGACGACGACCTTGTCGATCTCGCCGCCGGCGACCTTCCGCGCGACCTTGCGGCAGATCGAGCCGATCTCGCGCTCGAGGTTGCGCACGCCGGCCTCGCGGGTGTACTCGCGGATGATCTTCCGCAGGGCTTCCTCGGTGATCTCGAGCCGCGCGCCGTTCGTCGGCGTCGCCGTCGGCCCGGGCACGACGGCCTCGCCGGTCGCCTCGGGCGTGGCGCTCTCCGGAGCGGTCTCCGTCGCGCCCTCGTCCTTCGGCTCCTCGACGGGCTCGGCGTTCGCGCCGAGGCCGTGCTGCTTCAGCTGCCGCGGCAGGAGGTAGCCGGTGGCGATGTGCATCTTCTCGTCCTCCGTGTAGCCGGGGAGACGGATGACCTCCATGCGGTCGCGGAGCGGCGGGATGATCGTGTCCTCGACGTTCGCCGTCGTGATGAAGATGACCTTCGACAGGTCGTACGGCACCTCGAGGTAGTGGTCCTGGAACGTGTTGTTCTGCTCGGGGTCGAGGACCTCGAGGAGCGCCGAGCTCGGATCGCCGCGGAAGTCCGCGCCGACCTTGTCGATCTCGTCGAGCATGAAGACGGGGTTCACCTGCGCCGCGACCTTCATGTTCTGGATGATCCGCCCGGGCAGCGCGCCGACGTAGGTGCGCCGGTGCCCGCGGATCTCCGCCTCGTCGCGGATGCCGCCGAGCGACATGCGGATGAACTTGCGTCCCATCGCCCGCGCGATGCTCTTGCCGAGGCTCGTCTTGCCCACGCCGGGCGGGCCGACGAAGCACAGGATCGGCGCGCGCACGTCCTGCGTGAGCTTGCGCACAGCCATGTACTCGATGATCCGGTCCTTCACCTTGCCGAGGCCGTAGTGGTCCTCGTCGAGGATCTTCCCGGCCGCCGTGATGTCCCAATCATCCGCCGCGGCCGCCTTCCACGGCAGCGAGATGAGCCAGTCGACGTACGTCCGGATGACGCCCGTCTCGGGCGAGGCCTGCGGGATCTTCTCGAGCCGCGAGACCTCCTTGAGCGCCTTCTCCTTCACCGGATCGGGCATGCCGGCGGCCTCGATCTTCTCGCGCAGCTCCTTGAGCTCCGCGGTGCCCTCGTCCTCCCCGAGCTCCTTCTGGATGGTCTTCATCTGCTCGCGGAGGATGTACTCGCGCTGGGTCTTGTCGATCGTCGACTGGACCTCGCTCTGGATCTTCGCCTTCAGCTCGAGGATCTCGTTCTGCTTGGCGAGGAACACCGAGAGGAAGCGCAGGCGCTCGATGACGTGCTTCGTCTCGAGCAGGTGCTCGCGCTGCTCGAGCGTGAGGTCAGGGGTCGTCGCGACGAGGTCGGCGAAGTGGCTCGCGTCCTCGAGGGTCTTGGCCGTCATGGCCACCTCGGGCAGGACGGAGCCGCCGTTGTCGACGTACTGCTGGAAGAGGGTCTTGAGGCTGCGCATGACGGCCTCGCGCTCGACGGCCTCCCCCATGTCGTCGGGGATGACCTCGAAGCGCGCCCGGAAGTAGCGCGGCTCCTCCGCCCAGCCGGTGATGCGGACGCGGTCGAGACCCTGGACGATGATCTGCGCGCTCCCGTCGGGGATGCGCAGCAGGCGGACGATCTCCGCGACGGTGCCGACCGAGTAGATCTGGTCGG
>JAGWSB010000044.1 GCA_028876375.1 Chloroflexota bacterium
GTCGCGTACTTCGACGCGTGCGCGACGAACCAGCGCGCGTCGCCGATCGACTCCGACGCGATGAGGATCCGCTCGACGTTCCAGGAATCGATGATGTAGCGGAAGCCCATCCCCTCCTCTCCGATGCGGTCACGCTCCGGGATCTCGAGGTCGTGGAAGAAGATCGTCGTCGAGTGGTGATTCATCATCGTCGCGAGCGGGCGGATCTCGATCTGACCCTTTCGCACCGCCTCGCGCAGGTCAACGATGAACACCGAGAGCCCACGGGTCTTGTCGGGCAGCTCGTCATACGGGGTCGTGCGCGCGAGGAGGAGCATCAGGTCGGAGTGCTGAGCGCGCGAGATGAAGACCTTCTGGCCGTTCGCGACGTACACGTCGCCCCTCTTCACCGCCATCGTCTTGATGCGCGTCGTCTCGGACCCGGCGTCGGGCTCCGTGACGCCGAACGCCTGAAGGCGAAGGTCCCCCTTGGCGATGCGCGGCAGGTAGCGCTCCTTCTGGGTATCGGAGCCGTGGCGCAGGAGCGTGCCCATCGTGTACATCTGCGCGTGGGCCGTCGCGGCGTTCCCGCCGGACGCGTTGATCTCCTCGAGGATCGCCGCGCCATCGGCGATGGGGAGCTCCGAGCCGCCGTAGCGCCGCGGGATGAGCGCGCCGAGCCAGCCGGCGTCGGTGAGCGCCTTCACGAAGTCGGTCGGGTACTCGTCCTTCGCGTCGCGCTCGCGCCAGTACGTGTCGGGGAAGCGCGAGCACAGCTCGCCGACGGCATCGCGGATGGCGCGTTGGTCCTCGCTCAGCGTGAAGTCCATCGGCTCACTCCTTCGGCTCGGGGAAATGCTCGCTCTTCGGCGCGACCGCGCGCGTCGGCACCATGAAGCTGCGGATCATGACGAGCACGACGGTGCCGTCCTGCTTGATACCGCGCTGCCGCACCTTCACGATCCCCCAGCCCTGACGCGACTTCGACGCGCGCGCCTCGACCACCTCTGTCTCGGCGTACAACGTATCGCCGGCGAACAGCGGGTGCGGGAGCGTGACCTCACCCCAGCCCAGAGCGAAGCCGTGCTCGCTCGTGTCGGTGACGGCGAGCCCGGCGACGACGGCGATGGTGAAGGCGCTGTTGACCAGCGTGCGCTTGAACTCCGTCCCCTGCGCGTAGTGCTCGTTGAAATGGATCTGGTTGGTGTTGTTCGTGAGGAGGGTGAACTGCGTGTTATCCGTCTCGCTGATCGTCCGTCCGATGCGGGACCGGTAGACGTCCCCGACGGCGAAGTCCTCGAAGTAGCGCCCTTCCCAGCCTGTCTTGATGGCCATCGTCACGCCCCTTCCACGGAGAGATAGTGGTCGAAAGCGGGCATCGCGTCCCGGGCGACCACGCGCCGCAGCTCGGGAGGGCCGAGCCCGAAGCTCACGAGCCGATGCGCGACACCCAGAACGTGAGCGGGCCGTCGGCGAGGATGCGGTCGGCGACGCGACGGAACTCGGAGAAGCCCGTGTCGATCTTCCCGATGAGCGCCACGTCGATCTTCACCCCGAAAGGCGCGAGCCAGTGCGCGTCGCCGTAGCAGAAGCCGACCTTCAGCAGACCCACGTCGTGACCGGGGTAGAAGATGACATCGCCTGGGTCGAGGTCGTTCCGAGCGTTCTCGACGGGCGCGCCCGCCGGGCGCAGCGCGTAGTTCTGCTCGGTGCGGAACGCGCTCCCCGACCACGCCACGTGGATCGTCCGATCCGCGAACGGGAGCTTCTCCCACAGCGCCGCGACCGTCTGGGGCGCCTTGTCGTCGTAGAGGGTCGCCTCGGCCGTGATCCCGCCGATGAGGATCCGCATGCGCCTGCTCACGATCAGCTCCCTACCCTTCCGCGCGCGAGAACCAGGCGGTGAGGTTCCCGTCGTACAGGATGCGCGAGCTCACGCGCACGAACCCATCCAGGCCCTTGTCGATCTTCCCGATGAGCGCCGCGTCCACCGGCTTGGCCCCCGGCAGGTACCAGCGTGCCTTCCCGTAGCAGAAGGCGACGATCTGGTTCACGCCGCCCTTGTACCAGTAGATGATGTCGCCTGCCCCGAGGCGATCGGCAACGTTCTCTACCGGGTGCGCGACGGGGAGGAGCGGACGCTGGGTCGCCGTGCGCCATGCCTGGCCCGAGTTCGCGACGTGGTACGTACGGTCGACGAACGGGAGCTGCTCCCACAGCGCGCGGACCGTGTCGGGCGCCTTGTCCTCGAAGAGCGCGGCTTCGCATTCGATGCCGCCCATGAGGATGCGCATGCGCTTGGCCATGTCGATCTCCTCCTCGCGCGGGTCCGGCCACGGCCCCATCGACCCGTCCGGACGGACGATGGACGGCAGATGTACTCCGGTGTATACACCCGCCAGGCGCCGGCCGTCCGGCCGCGCGAAGGGGAGAAGGTAGTGGGGATCACGCGCCGCGCGCTCTTTGTCAACGGCCTACGCCTGGCGGGCGGGCTCGCGCTCGCAAGCTGCGCGCCGACGGGGCCCGCCGCGTCGTCGACCGCGCCGACGGCGGCGGCGTCCGCCGGCGACGGGATCAAGCGCGGGGGCACGCTCGTGTACGCGGACTGGGCCGACGCGACGACCCTGGACCCGGCGTTCATGCGCAACCAGTCGGGACGGCGCCCCGGCAAGGCCATCTTCGACTCGCTCGTCGAGATCGACGCCAAGGGCACCATCATCCCGAAGCTCGCCGAGAGCTGGGACGTCCCGGATCCGAAGACGTACGTCCTGCACCTGCGGAAGGGCGTCAAGTTCCACGACGGCACTCCCTTCGACGCCGAGGCGGTCAAGTTCAACATGGACCGCTTCGTCGATCCGAAGGTGAAGTCCCAGCACTCGTCGGAGCTCGACAACCTCGCCGGGGTCGACGTCGTCGACACCTACACCGTGAGGTACCGGCTCAAGGCCGCTTCCGCGGCGTTCCTTCCCCTTGTCTACGACTGGAACGGCTTCATCAGCTCGCCGACGGCGCTGAAGAAGTGGGGCGACAACGACTACGGCGTGCACCCCGTCGGCGCCGGCCCCTTCAAGTTCGTCGAGCACCAGGACGCCGTCCACACGGTCATCGAGCGCAACCCCGACTACTGGGACAAGGGCAAGCCGTACCTCGACCGTATCGAGTTCAAGCCGATCCTCAACGACTCGACGCGCGAGGTGGAGGTACGTTCGGGCACCTCTCACATCGCCGATCAGATGCCGTTCCAGGACGTCGAGAAGCTCAAGGCCATGAAGGAGATCGTCCTCGTCGAGGTCCCCGGAGCGAAGATCTACCTCCCCTACTGGCAGGTCGACCAGTCGCCGTACGGCAAGAGCCTCGAGTTCCGCCAAGCGCTCAACTGGCTCATCGACCGCGAGGCCATCTGGAGCAGCGTGTTCTTCAAGACGGGCGCCATCGGCTACGACCCGTTCATCCCGGGCACGCCGTTCGCCGACCCCAGCTACAAGCCGTTCACGCACAACGTGGACAAGGCGAAGGCGCTCCTCGACCAGGCCTACAAGAGCGGCGTCCCGTCGTCGGCGTCGTTCACGATGTACACCGACGAGGAGCCGGTCAGCCAGAAGCTCTGCCAGATCGTGCAAGCCAACTACGCCGACGTCGGCATCAAGGTCACGCTCCAGAACGAAGCGCAGGCAGCGCGGACCGCGCGGGAGAAGAAGGGCGACTTCGTCTTCTCCCTCAACTCGCTCTCATGGGTCGGCTACCGTCCCGATCCGGCCCAGTACCTCGCGCGCTACTGGCACAGCACGACGAAGTACATCCCCTGGCCGATCAAGGACGCGGAGATCGACCGCCTCATCGACACCGGCGCGGCGGAGACGGACCTCGCCAAGCGCAAGGCGCTGTACCGGCAGCTGGCGGACCGCATCAACCAGCTCGCGCCGACGATCTTCTTGGCCTACGGCTCCGACATCAAGGCGCTCAGTCCCCGAGTGAAGAACTTCGCGCCGCATCCCGACCAGGTGGTGCGCTTCACCGACATGTGGCTGGACCAGTAGGCGCGAGGAAGGAGAAGGGGGATGCAGAGCCGGCGATCGTTCCTCATCAACACCCTCAGGGTCGCGGGAGGTATCGCGCTCGCGAGCTGCGCGCCGACCGGCCCGGCCGCGTCGCCGGCCGCCCCGAGTGCGGCGGGCGCGTCCGCGGCGCCGAACATCGTCAAGAAGGGTGGCAAGCTCGTCTACGCCGACTGGGGCGACGCCATCAGCATGGATCCCGCTTACCTCACGAACACGTGCGGCCGGCGCCCCGGCCGCGCGATCTACGACTCATTGGTCGACGTCGACCCGCAGGGGAAGGTCATCCCGGTCCTCGCCGAGAGCTGGGACATCCCCGACACGAAGACGTACGTCCTCCACCTCCGCAAGGGGGTGAAGTTCCACGACGGCACGACGTTCGACGCCGAGGCCGTGAAGTTCAACATCGACCGCTTCACGGACAAGAAAACGAAGTCGAATCACGCCTCGGAGCTCGAGGGCGTCGCGGCTGTCGACGTCGTCGACGCGAACACCGTGAGATTCCGGCTCAAGTCGCCGTCCGTCGCCTTCCTGCAGCTCCTCTACGACTGGAACGGCTTCATCGCGTCGCCGACCGCGGTCCAGAGATGGGGCAACAACGACTTCGGCCAGCACGCGGTCGGCGCGGGACCGTTCAGGTTCGTCGAGCACCGGGACGCGGTGCATACCGTCGTCGAGCGGGATCCCGACTACTGGGATCCGAGCCGCCCATACCTCGACCAGATCGAGTTCAAGCCCGTCCAGGCCGACGCGACGCGCGAGATCGAGGTGCGCTCCGGCACCTCGCACATCGGCGAGACGATGCCGTTCCAGGACATCGAGAAGCTCAAGGCGATGCCGGAGCTGGTGGTCGTTCAGGTCCCTGGGGCGCGGGTGTACCTGCCGTACTTCCAGCCGCAGCAGTCGCCGTACGGCAAGAGCCTCGAGTTCCGCCAAGCCCTCAACTGGCTCATCGACCGCGAGGCGATCTGGAAGAGCGTCTTCTTCAACACCGGGGTGATCGGCTTCGACCCGTTCCCGCCGGGCTCGCCGTTCTACGACGCGAGCTACAAGCCCTTCACGCGCGACGTCAACAAGGCCAAGGCGCTGCTGGAGGCCGCGTACCGCGGCGGCGTGCCGTCCCCGGCGAAGTTCACCTTGTACACGAACTCCGAGCCCGTGACGCAGAAGCTCGCGCAGATCGTCCAGGCGAACTATGCCGAGGTCGGCGTGACGATGGACTTGCAGCTGGAGGACACGGCGGCCACGACCGCGCGGGCGAGCAAGGGCGACTTCGTCTTCGCCCTGAACTCGACGTCGTACGTGAGCTACCGGCCGGACCCGTCGCAATACCTCTCACGGTATTGGCACAGCACGACCAACTACATCAAGTGGCCCTACAAGGACCCCGAGGTGGACAAGCTCCTCGACACGGGGATCGCCGAGTCGGATCCCGCGAAGCGCCGGACGATCTACCGCCAGCTGGCGGATCGCCTCAACGTGAACGCGCAGACGATCTTCCTCGGGTTCGGCTCCGACATCAAGGGGATGAGCCCGAAGGTGAAGGGCTTCATACCGCACCCGGACCAGGTCACGCGCTTCAAGGACATGTGGCTCGAATGACGGCCAGGGAGGCGTAGGTGGCGAAGCGCATCCGCGTCCGCGTCGGCAGCGCGACGGCCGAGGGGACGCTCTACGAGGACAAGGCGCCGAAGACCGTCGCCGCGCTCTGGTCGATGCTTCCGATCAAGGACCGGACGATCCAGGTCCGCTGGTCGGGCGACGCCTGGCGGACCGAGAACAACTACGAGCTACAGCCCGCGGACGCGCCGGTCGAGAACGTCGCGGGTCGTCTCTCCGCCGGCGACGTCATCTATTACCCGGAGTACAAGGCGAACCTCATCAAGGTCGGGATCGCGTACGGCAAGGCCCAATGGCTCGCGCCGTTCATGGTCCCCGTCCAGGTCGCGCTCATCGGAAAGCTCGACGCCGGCCTCGAAGACTTCGTGACGCAGTGTCAGAGGATCATCTTCGAGGGACCCCTCGGCGTCGAGATGACGCGTATCGAGTAGGATGCCGGCCGTGCCGGCTCGCCCGCGGCGCGCCTCCTCGAAGAAGACGGCTCCGCCGCGCCGAACGACGCCCGCCGCCCCAGCCCCGCAGCCGTCGGCGGCGTCGGGGCAGCAGCGCGCGGACTACGTCCACGCCAAGCTGCGCGAGGCGATCCAGTCCGGACGCCTGCGGCCGGGCGACCGCGTGCGCGAGATCGAGCTCGCGGCGTGGCTCAACGTCAGCCGTACCCCGATCCGCGACGCCCTGCGCCGGCTCGAGTCGGCCGGCCTCGTCAGCCACGCGCCGCGACAGGGTCTGGTCGTCACCCAGCTCGATCCGCAGCAGGTGCTCGAGCTGTACGCGCTCCGCGAGGTCCTCGAGGGCGCGGCCGCCGCGCTCGCCGCGCGCTACGCCTCCGAGAGCGAGGTCCGCTCGCTGCAGAAGCTCCTCGCCACCCAGAAGGGCACCGGGAACCGCGCCGAGGAGCTGGCCGACCTGAATCGTCAGTTCCACGAGGTCCTGTACCACGCCGCGCGCAACCGCTACCTGATCCAGGCGCTCGGCGGCCTGCGCGACTCGTTGGCGCTGCTGCGCGACACGACGTACTCGGTCCCCGGCCGGCCGGCACAGGCGCTCGCCGAGCACACGCGGATCGTCGACGCGATCCGGCGCCAGAACGAGACCGCGGCGCAGGACGCCGCGACGAAGCACATCCGATCGGCGGCGAACGCGCGGCTCTCGATGGTCATAGACATCGGCCAGAGCGCGCGGGCGGTGTCGGCGCGCGGCTAGGCCCGGGGCTACGCGAGCTCGATCCGCATGTCCTTCTCGCCCTCGAGGGTGAGCCTCGCGGTGGCGTCCCGGAAAGCCGACCAGTCGCCGACGAAGCGGAACAGCGGCGCGAGCGCCATGCGTCCGGCGCCCATCGCGGTCGGCTCCTGCGCCGAGATGCGCAGTCCGCGCCACGGCTTGGTCGTGAGGTAGTAGCCGCCGCCGTAAAGGGTCGTGGCCGTGGCCTCGGCGTCGGGCACGTCGAGCGGCGTCTCGCCCTCCTTGCCACCGGTGCCGTTCCAGAAGCGCGTGAGCGGCCCGCTCGCGTACGTGTTCGTCGCCTTCCCGCTCGCGGGCAGGGCCGCGGCGAAGGCGGCCGTCGTCTTCGGCGAGACGTCCTCGAGGAGCACCGCCTCGGCGCGGGCGCGCGCGAGCGTGATCGCGATGCGCCGGCCGCGCGCCGGCGCGTCCGCGAGAGGCGCGGCCTGGTCGCGAGAAAGGCGGAACTCGATCGGCTTGGCGCCCTCGAACTGCAGGCGGTCGCCGCGGCGCGTGAGCTCGGCGAGGTCGCCGCCGATCTCCGCGATGGGGACCGCCGGGAGCGGACCGAGCGAGTTCTGGAGCCGGCCGCGCCCGAAGCACACGGCGACGCGACCGGTCTGAGCATCGAGCATGACGAGACCCGGCTGCTGGTAGCCCCACGTGCTGTCCGTCCCCGGCTGCGCCGCGACCTGAGCGTCCGTGCGCATGAGCTGCGCGCTGTAGCGGTCCTGGTACGCCCGGGTGCTGATGGGCAGCGCGGTACGGAAAGCGGCGGTCGCGTGCGGAGCTCGGTCCTCGAGAAGGCGCGCGCGGAGCTCGAGGCCGGAGAAGGAGATGTCAAGGTACGTCACGTTGGGAACCCTTCCTCCCGCGTATACGGTCGTCGTCAGTTGTATGCAGGATATCGCGAGGGCCCGGTCGTCGTCGGGCGCGCGCGTGCCGTAGTCTCGCCGACGTGAGCGAAAGCGCGAGCTCGTCCGCGGTCTCCCGCGAGCTCGTCCGCCTCTCCATGGGCGCGCTCCGCAGCCTGTACCGCGACGAGATCGCCGAGGCGTTCGACGTCCACGCGGTCGACGTCGGCGGCGCCCTCGCCGTACTGACGCGCAGCCTCGACCCCGACGTCAACCGCGTGATCGCTCTCGGGACCGCGAAGCCCGCGACGCGCGCGACGCTCCAAGCGGTCACGTCGCTCTACGCGCGCGCCAACGTGCCGTTCATGGTGCTGCTCTCCCCCATCGCGCGGCCGCGGACGCTGGCGCGGTGGCTCGAGGAGGAAGGCCTGCGGAGGTCCGACGACGCCGTCGTGCTCGCGCGCGACACGCGGATCGCGACGGTCGATCCCGCACAAAGGGTGCGGGTCGAGCGGGTCGACCGCGCCGAGGCCGATCTCTATGGGATGACGCACGCAGTGGCCTTCGGGCTACCGCTCACCGAGCGGACGCTGGCGCCGACCCCGATCGGCCAGCCCGGCTGGCATCACTACGTCGCGTACGAGGGCCCCGAGGCCGTCGCCGTCGCGGCGATGTACGCGGATGGACGCTCCGCGCTCTTCGCGGGGAGCGCGACCGTGCGATCGCGGCGCGGTCGCGGCGCGCAGAGCGCGCTCATCGCGCGGCGCATCTCCGACGCCGCCGAGCTGGGATGTGCGCGCGTGCTCGCGGAGACCGTCGCGCCGGCCGGGGCGCCGCCGCCGCCCGCCGTGGGCAACCTGCTCCGCGCCGGGTTCACCGTCGCGGAACGGCAGGCGGCGTACGTCTACGACCGAGGCTTCCGCAAGCGCCTCGACCTCGCGACCGGCCGCTGGATCTAGCGACCCCTACTTGTCGAGCCAGATCCCCTTCAGCCGGTTGATGACGTCGGGCATGTGGACGAAGCCCTTGACCGTCGGGCTGAGGCCCTTGAAGTCGGAGGCGTCCTCGAAGAACGCCGCCGACGCGAGCTCGTTGATCCGATCCGCCAGCTGCCGATAGATCGTCCGACGCTTCGCGGGATCGGATTCGGCTTCTCCGGAGGCGATGAGCTTGTCCGTTTCCGGATCCTTGAGCTTCCCCGACCTGTAGTACGTGCTCTTGCTGTCCCACAGGGCGCCGAGGTATTGAGCGGGGTCAGGGCGGTAGGCGAAGCGGCTCTGGCTGTAGACGGAGAACGTCCAGTCGCCCTTGTTCTCCCGAGCCGTTCGCGCGGCGGTGTCCTCGTACTGGATCGCGACGTCCAGACCGAGCTCCCCGAGGTTCGCGGCCATGACCTGCGCGAGCTTCTGGCCGACGGCGCCGGAATCCGGGTAGATCGTGAACTTCTTCGGCGACGGCAGGTCGGCCTTGTCGATGAGCGCCTTCGCCTTCGCGGCGTCGCGCGTGTAGGGCTTGTAGCTCGCGTCGTAGAAGGGCGAGCTCGGGAAGAACGGGTCGTACCCGATGACGCCGGTCTTGAAGAACACCGCGTTGAAGATCGCGTCACGGTCGAGGATCCAGTTGAACGCCTGGCGGAGCGGGAGGCTCTTGCCGAACTTGTCGTCCATGTTCCAGCGCGCGAAGTAGAAGCGGGCTCCGGAGCGCTCGCTGAGGACGATCTCGCTCATGGCCTTCATCTGATTCACGTTCTGCAGCGGCAGGTCCTCGGCGAGATCGACGCCGCCGGACCGCAGCTCGACGAGCCGCGTCGCGTCGAGCGGGATGACCTTCCACTCGACCTGGTCGAGATAGACGTGGTCCTTGTCCCAGTAGTCCGGGTTCTTCTCGACCGTGTACGAGGTGTCGTCCTTGTGGTCGACCAGGCGGAACGGACCGACGCCGGACGGATGCTGGCCGTAGTCGTTGTTGCCCCACTTCTTCACTTCGGCGGGATTCGCCATGAAGCCGGTGCGGTCGACGAACGGCGAGAGGAATCCGGCGTTGGGCGTCTTGAGATGGAACTTGGCGGTGGATGCGTCGACGACCTCGACGGTGTCCACGGCCAACAGCTCGCCGATCTGCTTCGACTTCGTCTTCGGGTCGAGATGCCGCTCGATGTTGAACTTCACGACCGAGGCGTCGAAGGGCGTGCCGTCGGAGTACTTCACGCCCTTACGGAGATAGAGGATCCACGTCTTGGGATCGGGGTTCTCCCAGCGCTCGGCGAGCGCGGGCGTGTAGTTGCCCTTGAGGTCGACGTCGACGAGCGTGTCGTAGATCGCCCGGCCGATGCTGCGCATCGGCGTCGTGTTGATCTGCGCCGGGTCGAGCGTCTTCTGGTCGGAGACGTCGGCGATGCGGAAGATGCCTCCGCGCTTGATGCCGGCGGCCGACGCCGCCGCGGAGGCGGCCGTCGCCCCGGCCCCGCTCGGCGCGCTCGATGCCGGTCCCGCCGGGGCGCAGCTCGCGAGCGCGATCCCTCCGGCGGCCTTGATCGCGAGAGACAGGAAACCGCGGCGACCGATGGTCATCCCGACGCCCTCCCGAAGCTCGCCGGACGTGGCGTGGCCACGCCTCGACGCCTGTACGCGTTTGTATACAGCGATCGGTCAAGGGTCGGGGAGCAGGTCCGGGCGGATAGCCCCTACCGCGCGAGGTCGGAGATGCCGAGGCGCTCGAGCGTCGCCGCGGTGGGCACGCCGCTCTCGTCCCACCCGCGAGCCGCGTAGTACTCGCCGATCGACTTCGCGATCTCGGCCTCGTCAAGGCGCACGCGCGCCAGCATGCCCGACACCTGCGGCTTCATGACCTGGGCGGGGAGACGGTCGTCCTTCGCGCCGAGCCCCTCGCGCAGGCTGAAGAGGCGGGTGAGGCTGAGGGCACGCTCGCCGATCTCGAGGACCTCGCTCTTCGAGACGTTCCAGCCGGTGACGGCGTTCACGATCTCCGTCAGCTGGTCGTCGTCGTACTTGAGGAAGAAGCACATGCCGACGACGTTCTTCACGCTCGTGCCCGGCGCGTGGCTCCCGAGGTGGTCGCCGCCGGTCGGGCTCGTGGTGTAGGAGACGCGGAGGCTGCGTCCGTACTCCGTCCGCTGCCGTGGGTCGTGCATCGCGAGCGGGAGGCCCTTGACGGTCGTGAGGAGCTCGGCGCCGCCGAGGCGCTGCGCCGCGCGGTCGGGGCCCTCCGCGAGGACGTCGCCGAGTCCGCGCCGGTGCGCGATGGCGTCGACGCCCGCGAGGAGCGCGGCGGGATCGCCGAACACGGCGGGGACGCCGTCGAACTCCGCGTCGGGAAGGATCCCCTTCCGGCGCAGGTCCATCGCCCAGGCGATGGTCGAGCCGGTCGTGATGGTGTCGAGGCCGAAGGCGTTGCAGCGCTCGTTCGCCTTCGACACGGCCGCGAGGTCGCCGATGCCGCACTGGCTGCCGAGGGCGGCGAGCGACTCGAACTCGGGGCCGCCGTACTTCGGGTCGACGACGTACGGCTGCTCGAGCTTGACGACCTTCTTGCACCGCACGGAGCAGGCCCAGCAGGCCTCCATCTTCACGCGGTAGCCCTTCTCGACGAGGGCCTCGGCGCTGATGTCCGCCGCGTGCTCGAACTCGCCGCCCTCATAGTTCCGCACGGCCATCCCGCCGATGCGCGTGTAGCCGTCGAGGCCCATCCCGGTGCCGTAGTAGTGGAAGTACCAGTGGTTCTGCGGCAGGGTGTCCGCGACCCAGCGCCCGATCTTCTTGATCGTCGCGGGGTCGACGACCTTCTGCTCGCCGCTGCCCTTCACGACGATGGCCTTGAGCTTCTTGCTGCCCATGACGGCGCCGATGCCGCTCCGGCCGGCGATCTCCTTCATGTCGTTGACGATCCCCGCGAAGCGCACGCAGTTCTCGCCGGCGACGCCGATCTCGCACACACGGGCGAGTCGCTCGCCCACCTCGGCGCGGAGCTGCTCTTCGACGTCGACGATCTCGCGGCCCCAGAGGTGCGACGCGTCGCGGATCTCGACCTGCTGGTCCTTGATCCACACGTACACCGGGGTCGGCGACGCGCCGGTCACGACGATCGCGTCCCAGCCCGCCTTCTTGAGCTCGGCGCCCCAGAAGCCGCCCGCCTCGGCCTCGCCGTACCCGCCGCTGAGGGGCGACTTCGCGCCGACGGTGTGGCGTGACGCGCCGGAGAGCGGCGTGCCGGTGAGGACGCCGAGCCCGAACACGAGGACGTTGTCCGGCCCGAGCGGGTCCACACCCTTCTTCGTCTCGGCGAGGAGGTACCGCGCGATGAGCGCGCGACCTCCGGGGAAGCGGCGGTAGGTCGATCCGTCCATCTCTTCGACGCGATGCGTCCGCTGGGAAAGGTCGATGCGGAGGATCCGTCCCCACGACCCGTAGCGCTCGGCCATCGGGCCGTAGTGTCGCACGATCGAATACGATCGCGCACCGCGGGTTCGACCTATCATCTCCGGCGTGAGCGAGTACGACCTCGTCTGCGAGCGCTGCGGGAACACCGCGACCGTCGAGGACGCCATCGTGTCGTGGACGCGCGACGCCGAGATGGAGCGCGACCACGCGCTCACGCACGCGAGCTGCGAGCCGGCGGGCGCGACGGAGCGGCTGCCGGTCTCGCGTCTCGTCGCGCCGCAGGAGTTCCTGCTGTTCGTCGGCCGGCGCATCGGCGTGCCCGTGCGTGAGCCGGAGCGGCTGCGCACCATCGTGTTCGCCATCGCGCCGTTCCTGCTCCGACCGGCGAACGGGGTCGAGATGAACGTGCTGCGCGCCGCCACCTTCGGCAAGGTCTTCGGCGTCGATCCGTTCAAGGGTTCCGAGGCCGGGAGCCGCAGCCGCTAGGACCGCGCCCTCCGCCTCGCCTGTCCGAAGGTGTGTACTCTTGTACACACACATCGATCGGCACCCCTTATGGGGACGTGCCCGAAAGCGCGGGAGGAAGAGAGTGCGTTTCATCGACGTCGACCTGGATGGGACCGTTGTACGCGCGCGCCTGAACGAGAAGGCACCGAAGACCACGGAAGCGATCTGGAACGCGCTGCCGTTCAAAGGTCAGGCGGTGCATGCCCAGATCTCCGGCGAGATGTTCCGGATGCTCGACACGACCCCGGTCGGCGAGCTCGAGCTCGAGTCGAAGGTCACGCACCAGTGGCCGGGAGCGATCGTGTACTACCCGCCCATCAAGGAGATCGCGTTCTGCGCGGGTGAGGCGCGGTTCAGCGGCGGCGTGTTCGCCTCGACCCTCACCCTCCTCGCGGAGATCGAGGGCGACTTCGGCGAGTTCATGAAGAAGGGCGATTCGCTCGACCGCAGCGGCGCGAGGCCCATCGAGTTCCGACGCTCCGCCGACCAGACGACGCCCTTCCGGGCGCCGGCGTACCCGCCGCGCAAAGGCAAGCGCCTCTCCATCGACTTCGACGGCGTGAAGGTCGGGGCGACGCTCCTCGAAGACCTGGCGCCGAAGACGGCCGCGGCGCTCGCCGCCCTTCTTCCGATCGAGTGCGACGCGACGAACGACACCTGGGGCGCGCAGATCACGCGGCTCTGGGGCCCGGGCGCGAACGGCTCGTTCAAGATCGACGTCTCCCAGGCCGAGTCGCCGAAATACCTCGCGTGGCCCGGCTTCATGTACTTCGACCCGGCCAAGCACAGCCTCCGCGTCTGCTACGGCGAGGCGGATCTGAAGGACATCACCGGACAGATCGTGGCCACGCCCGTCGCGGCCATCGATCCCCTCGACCTCGAGAAGTACGCGAAGAAGGCGTTCGCGCAGCTCACCGAGGGCAAGAAGCGGATCAGGCTGCAGCTAGCCTGAGCCGCCGGTAGCGCGTGCTGCGGCCAGACCTCCTCGAGACCCTGCGGGTCCGGGGGTATCGCTGGCTGCTGCTGCAGAACTTCGGGAACTCGGTCGGCTGGACGGCGGAGGCCATCGCCACGGGATGGCTCGTCCTCCAGCTGACCGACTCGCCCTTCTGGCTCGGCCTGATCGCGGGGATCCGGGGCCTCACCCAGATCGTCTTCAGCGTCGTCGGCGGCGCCGTCGCGGACCGCATGGAGCTGCGCGGCTTCCTCATGCGCAACCAGCGCTACAACTTCCTGCTCTTCCTCGGCGTCGGCATCCTCGTCATGAGCGGCCGGATCGAGATGTGGCACCTCGTGCTCGTCCAGATCGTCGCCGGATTCCTCCAGGCGATGAACGGGCCGGCGAACCAGGTCATCGTCTACGAGACCGTCGGTCCTTCGCGCCTTCTCAGCGCCCGGGCGCTCGGGTTCCTGGTCATGAGCGTGACGCGCATCCTCTCCGCGCTCGTCGGCGGCGCGGTCATCGCCGCCTTCGGCACTGGTCCCGCGTACCTGTTCGTGTGCGCGGGCTACCTGCTCGGCTCCGTCGCTCTTCTTCCGCTCGAGCCGCTGGCGATAGAACGTCACACCGTCGCGGCGGCGCGCGCGCTCCTCGAGGGGCTGAAGTACGCGATGAGCACGAGGCGCGTGCGCGAAGTGCTCCTCCTCAGCTTCGTCACGGAAGCCTTCGGCTTCTCGCACATGCAGATGGTCCCGGTGATGGCGCGCGACGTCCTCCAGGTCGGGGCCGTCGGGCTCGGCTACCTCATGGCGGCGAGCGGAGCCGGTCAGCTCGCGGCGATGGTCTTCCTCGCGAACTCGGGAGACGTCCGGCGCAAGGACCTGCTCCTCCTCGGGAGCACGTTCGCGTATGGCGTGGCCATCTTCGGCTTCGCGCTCTCGCCATGGTTCGCGGTGTCGCTGCTCCTGTCGATGGCCATCGGCGGCGCGGGCAGCGTGTACGACTCCGCCATCTCGACGGTGCTGCAGACGATCGTGCATCGCGACATGCGCGGGCGCATCGTCGGCCTCTACACGGCGACGTGGGGCTCGAACCAGCTGGGGAGCTTCGGGCTCGGCATCCTCGCCACGATCTTCGGCGCGCCGACGGCGATCGCGAGCTTCGCCGCCGTCGTCGCGCTCAGCGCGGTGCGGCTCTTCCCGAGGCGGGCGATGATCGATCCGCGGCTCGTGTCGCCCGACGAGGACGAGCGCGCGACGGCATCGGCCGCCGCGGCGCCGGTCATCGAGCGCGTCTAGGGCTTACGCCTCCGAGCGACGCGCGAGCGCTCCGCTCGAACGCGCGGGCCGGAACGCCGGGAGCAGGAGCAGGGCCGCCGGCGGGACGAGGAGCGCGACGGCGAGCGCGCCGCTCGACCGTATCCCCCACAGCTCGATCATCGGCCCCGCGACGATCGGGAACGCGACGCCGGCGACGGCGGCGATCGTGTCGGTGAGGCCGACGGCGCGGCCGCGCACCGCGACGGGCGTCGTGTCGACGACGATCGCGGTCGAGGCGACGTTCGCGCCGCACCACCCGACGCCCACGAGGAAGATGCCCGCGGTGATCCCCAGCTGGTCGCCCGCCGTCACCGCGATGGCGCCGCCGACGGCCTCGACGATCGTCCCGCCGATGAGCACCGCTCGCCGTCCGATCGCGTCGGCGATGCGTCCGACGGGGATAGAGGGGCCGAACATGCCGGCGGTATGGATCGACATCGAGAGCGCGACGCTCGCGAGGGCCGCGACGTGGTGCGTGAGCGCGAGCGGAGCGGAGACCATCGCGATCTGCATGCTCCCCTGCGCCGCGAACATCGAGAGCGCCGCGACCCGGCGGTCGGGGTCCGCCAGGTAGCGTCGCAGCCCGAAGGAGACGGGGTCCGCGGACTCCGCCTCGTTCGGCACATAGGACGGGTAGTAGCGCGCCAGGTCGGCGGCGATCTCGCGCGGGTCCGGGCGGAGCCGTCCGAGAAGGGCGATCGACGGCAGGATGAGGACGGGCCCGATCAGCCACGGGACCGCGAGCCGATCCATGGCGAGCCTCGGAGCCAGCGTCTCGCCGACGGCGACGATCGACGGCGAGAGGACGATGCCGGCGAGCGAGCCCGTGAGGACGACGCCGATCATGAAGGCGCGGCGGTGCGGCGGGTACATCTCGGCCGCGGCCAGGCGCAGCTGCTGGATGCCGTTCGAGCCGATGCCGAAGATCATCACGCCGACGACCCAGCCGGCGAAGCTCCCGGCGTTCATGGCCGCGCCGATGGCCAGCGATCCGACGAGCGTGATCGCGAGGCCGACGAGGAGCCCGGGTTTCCGCCCGAGCTGGTCGGTGATGCGGCCGAAGGGGTACGCCGCGACGAACCGACTGAGGCCCTGGAGCGCGACGGACGCTCCCGCGAGAGCGGCGGATCCTGTCAAAGCGATGACCATGAGCGGGCCGAGAGAGAACAGGAAGCCACTGCCCGCTCCGGAGAAGACCTGCGCGAGCGCGATGAGTATGGTGTTGCGCCGGATGATCGGAGGCGTCGGGTCAGCGATGACCTGTGTCACTCGCACACCATCGCTTTCCTCGGCCCCTGGATCGTGGCAGTCTACCGTTGTATCCCGATGAATACCAAGAGCGTGGGCGTCGGTGTCGCGCTCCCCAGCTCCGGACCGTTCGCCACGCCGGAGAACATCTTCGCCGTCGCGAAGAAGGCCGAGGATCTCGGATACGACGACGTCTGGGTCAACGATCACTACTCGTATCCACGCTCGCGTCTCACCCGGTCGTCCGTCGGGTCGTTCGAGGCAGTGACCGACCAGGATCCGGATTTCTTCGAGAGTCTCACGACGCTCGCCTCCGTCGCCGGGCGCCACAGCAGGATCGGCGTCGCGGTGCACAGCCTCGTCCTGCCGCTCCGCGATCCGAGGCTCTTCGCCAAGCAGGTCGCGACGATCGCCGAGCTGAGCGGTCATCGCCTGACGGTCGCACCCGGGATCGGAAGCGCGAAGGTCGACTTTGCGGCCGCCGAGGTGCCCTTCGAGCGCCGGGGGAAGATCATGGACGAGCACCTCGCGGTGCTCCACGCGATCATCACGCAGGACGCGCCCGCGAGCTTCTCGGGCCAGCGCGTCCACTTCGACGGCGGGACGTTCTATCCGCGGCCGCGCAACGTCCGGCTGTGGATCACCGGCGACAGCGAGCCCGCGCTGAAGCGCGTCGTCCGCTACGCGACGGGCTGGTTCAGCTCAGGCTGGCCGTCCATCGAGGCGTACCGGAAGCTGGGCGAGCGGCTCACCGAGCTCGCGCGCGAGGCCGGGCGCGACGACTCGTCGATCGTGCGCGCCAGCGACCCGTTCGTCTGCATCGCGCGGACGCGCGAGGAGGCTTTCAGGGTCGCCGAGAAGTCCCTCACCGAACGGTTCGGATCCGTCGAGCGCGGCCTCGTCCACTGCGGCGTCGGCTCGTCCGCGGACGTGCGCGACCACCTGCGTCGGCTGACGGACGCGGGCGCGCGCTACTTCGAGCTGCGCTTCATCTGCCATGACATCAGATCGTGTCTGGGCATGATCGAGCGGTTCGCGCAGGAGGTCCTCCCTGCCCTCAGCGCCTGAGCAGCGAGGTCTTTCGGCTCTAGTGCCTGACCGCGAAGGACTGAGATCGTCCGCCGGATGGCGGCGATGACGCGGGACGCGGCGGTCGAGCGCGTTCGAACGCGGTATCGCGACCTGCTGGGGAGCGCGACGGACGCCAACGAGTGGCCGCACGCGTGGCGCGCCGAGATCAACCGCGGCGGCTTCCGCGCCGTCGACTTCCTCGCGGACGAGATCATCGACGCGGGGAAGTGCGTCGGGTGCGGCGCCTGCGTCAACGTGTGCCCGGCCGACGTCTTCGATTACGACGACCA
Organism: Chloroflexota bacterium; assembly: GCA_028876375.1. Classification (GTDB taxonomy): domain Bacteria; phylum Chloroflexota; class Limnocylindria; order P2-11E; family P2-11E; genus JACPOT01. The sequence goes on from JAGWSB010000044.1 coordinate 17,502, forward strand.
GCACCCCATCGCCGCGCGGACCGACGCGTGCGTCCTCTGTGTCCTCTGCGCGGAGGCGTGCCCCATCCTGCGTCCGCCGGACAAGGACCTCGGCGACCTCGTGCGCTACCGCGAGCCCGCGACGGACGAAGGGTTCGGCCCGTACAGCTACGGCATCTACGCGCGAGCGACGGGTCCGGAGATCAAGGCGCGCGGCCAGGACGGCGGCGCCGTCTCGGCGCTCCTGGTGCACGCGCTCGACACGGGGACGATCAAGGGCGCGATCCTCGGCGAGACGCTGCCCGGGCAGCGCCAGCTCGGGCGTCAGCGCCTCGCGACGTCCGCGGCCGAGGTCCTCGAGTGCAGCGGCTCGCGCTACACGTACTCGCCGAACACGCTCGCCTTCCGCGAGGCCATGCGCAATGGCGTGACGCCTCTCGCCCTCGTCGGCGTGCCGTGCCAGATCGACGGCCTCCGCCTGCAGCAGAACTCGAGCATCCCCCACGCGATGGCGCGCTGGTACCGCTCGAACGTCGCCCTCTCGATCGGCCTCTTCTGCTCGGAGAGCTTCACCAACGAGAGCATCCAGCGCCTCGCCGCGTCGATCGAGACGACGCCCGACCAGATCAAGAAGATGAACATCAAGGGCAAGGTCGTCGTCGAGCTCGACGACGGACGGGTGATCAACGCGTCGCTCAAGAAGTACCGTCAGTGGGCGCGGCCCGCGTGCCTCTACTGCATCGACTACTCGGCGGAGCACGCCGACATCGGGATGGGCGGCATCGGTCTCGACGGCTGGACGTTCACGCTCGTACGCACCGAGGCGGGCCATCGCTTCCTGCAGGCGGCGATCGCGGCGGGCGCGATCGAGACGCAGCCTCTCGACGCCGACCCGAAGGGCGAGATGCTGCTGCGCAAGCTGAGCCTCGAGAAGAAGGCCGGCCGGCCGCACCCCGCGAAGATGCCGACGCTCGCCGAGCGGCAGGCGCTCGGGCACCTCGACCCCAAGACGTTCTACACGACCGGCCCGGGGGCGGCCGCGAAGGCGAACGGCGGCGCGTCCGGCGACGCCTCGTGACGCCGCCCATCCGCGACATCACCATCGTCGCGGCCGGCCAGGGCGGTGACGGATCGGTCACCCTCGTCTCCGCGCTCGGCGAGCTCTTCGCCGGCCGCGGGTACCACGTCTACGAAGCGCGCGAGGTCGCCTCGCGCGTCAAGGGCGGCGTCGCCGCCGCGAGCCTGCGCGCCTCCGTCGATCCGAAGCGGTGCCTCGGCGACGCGACCGACCTCCTCGTCGCGTTCGACGCCGCGGCGCTCGAGCAGAACGCGAGCGCGCTCGCGCCGCACGCCTACGTCGTCTACGACTCCTCGGAGGGCCCCGCTCCGCGCGGTCGTATCCCCGCCACGGCGAGCGTCATCGAAGCACCGCTCTCGCGCCTCGCCGTCCGCGACCTGCGCCGCGACCTGTACAAGAATTCGGTCGCCCTCGGGCTCGCCGCGCGGCTCCTCGGCGCGCCCGATGCGCTCACCGAGGAGACCCTCACCACGCATCTCGGGAAGCTGAGCGAGCAGCTCCGCGCGGCGAACGTTCGCGCGCTGCGCGCCGGCTTCGCGTACGCCGACGAGGCCGGTCTCACGGCGGGATCGGCGTCCTGGTCGCTCGACAGGATCGAGGCCGAGGAGCGCGTCCTCATGACGGGGAACGAGGCGATCGCCTTCGGCTTCCTCGCGGCGGGAGGGCGCTTCTTCGCGGGATATCCGATCACGCCGGCCTCCGAGATCCTCGAATGGCTCGCGGAACGTCTTCCGTCGTTCGGCGGCGTCGTCGTGCAGGCGGAGGACGAGCTCGCGGCCGTGAACATGACCATGGGCGCGGCGCTCACCGGCACGCGGGCGATGACGGCGTCGTCCGGCCCCGGGATCGCGCTCATGCAGGAAGGGGTCGGCCACGCCGCCTCCGCGGAGATCGGCATCGTCATCGTCGACTGCCAGCGCGCGGGCCCGTCCACCGGCATGCCCACGAAGCCGGAGCAGTCCGACATCGGGATGCTCATCTCGGGCGGCAACGGCGACATCCCGCGCATCGTCCTCGCGCCGGGCGATCCGCGCGAGGCGTTCGAGCTCACCGTGCTCGCGTGCGACCTCGCCGACCGCTACCAGGGTCCCGTCTACGTCGCGTCCGACCAGGCGCTGTCGCAGAACGCCACGACCATCCGTCCGCCCGACGTGCGGGGGATCTCACCGGACCGCGGGAAGCTCCTGCGTGAGGTCGACCTGCGCGACGCGGCCGAGTTCCGCCGCTACTCGCTCAACGGGTACGGCGATGGGGTGTCGCCGTGGACGGCGTTCGGCACGCCGGGCGGGCAGCATCTCGTCACCGGCAACGAGCGCGACGAGTGGGGCCTGGTGACGACGGCGCCGGCGATGCGGACGCGGATGACGGAGAAGCGCATGCGCAAGCTCGAGACGGTGCGCGACTCGCTCCCCCGCGCCGTGGTGAGCGGCGATCCGAAGGCGGAGATCGCGCTCGTCGGATCGGGGCTCGAGACGGGCGTCATGCGCGAGGCCGCGGAGCGCCTCGCGGCCAGCGGCGTCGCGACGAAGGTCGTCCAGATCCGGACGCTGTGGCCGATCCTGGAGGACGTCCTCGAGGCCCTCGATGGATGCCGCGCTTACGTCGTCGAGCACAACGCGACCGGCCAGTACGCCGCCGCGCTCTCGGCCGCCGGCGCCGCGGCGCGCGTCCACAGCATCCTGCGCTACGACGGGCTGCCCTTCCGTCCCTCGGAGCTCGTCGCCGCCGTCGAAGAGAAGGAGTTCGCCTGATGGCCCGGACGTACACGCCGAGCCTACCCATCTGGTGCGCGGGCTGCGGCCACTTCGGCGTGCTGAACGCGCTGCGCTCGGCGGTGCGCGACCTTCGGATCCCGCTCCACGAGGTCGCCCTCCTCGCCGGCATCGGCTGCTCCGGCACGATCCAGAACTACCTCGGCACGTACGGATACCACGCGCTGCACGGCCGCGTCGTGCCGACGGCGATCGGCGTCGCCCTCGCTGACCCGCGCCTCACGGTGGTGGCGGCGGGCGGCGACGGCGACGGCTACGCCATCGGCGCGGGCCACCTGATCCACGCCTTCCGGCGCAACGTGAGCCTCACGTACGTCTGCATGAACAACGAGACGTACGGCCTGACGAAGGGGCAGAGCTCGCCGAGCGGCTTCCTCGCCGGCGACGAGGGATCGTTCGACGGACCCCTCGCGGGCCTGGCGATCCGAGGGAGCACGTTCATCGCGCGCGGATACACCGGCCGCCCCGAGCAACTGGCACGCCTGATGCGCGCCGCGCTCGAGCACTCGCGCGAACGGCGCGGCTTCGCGTTCCTCGAGGTCATCTCGCCGTGCGTGACGTACGCCGATACGTACCCCGACTGGGAGCACACCCTCTACGACGTCGACGCCGACGCGGCGTACTCGTCCGGCGACCGCGCGCTCGCGTTCTCGACGGCTCTGCGTCTCGCCGAAGACCGGCGTCTGCCGATCGGGCTGCTGTACCGCGCGGCGGAGCACGCCGCCGACGCGAGCGCGCCCGCGGTGCCGGCGAGCAGCGGCGCGCCGACGCCCGATCTCGTCGCGCGCTATGAGGAGCTGCTCGGCCGCTACGCGGTGCGAAGCTCGTCCGGGGCCGGCGCCGCCCGCTAGTCTTCGCGCAGTGGACCAGAGCGACCTGCGGCGCGACCTCGCCCTCGCCTGCCGGATCCTCGCCGCGAACGGCCACGGCGACAACATCTTCGGCCACGTCTCCGTTCGCGCGCCGGGACAAGACCGCTTTTGGATGAAGGCGCAGCACCTCGGCCTCGAGGAGATCGGCGAGGACGACCTCGTCCTCCTCGACCGCGCCGGCAGCGTCCTCGAAGGGAAGCGCGAGCGCCACATCGAGTTCCCCATCCACGCGGAGGTCTTCCATGCGCGGCCCGACGTGCGGTGCGTCGTGCACACGCATCCCCCGCACTCCGTCGCCCTCGGCGCGCGCCGGATGGAGATCCGCCCCATCGGCCACGAAGGCGCGCTCTTCTGGCCGCCCGGCGTCCCCCTCTTCGAGGAATTCACCGACCTGGTGACGACGAGCGAACAGGGGCAGCGCGTGGCACGCAGCCTCGGCCCCGGGCTCGCGGTCTTCCTCCGCAACCACGGCATCGTCGTCGCGGCCGCGTCGATCGCGCACGCCACCATCGCCGCCATCACGCTCGAGAAGGCGGCGATGGTCCAGCTCCTCGCGCAGCCGACCCGCGAGACGGCGGTCGCGTACACCCCCGCCGAGGAGGCGGAGGTGAAGCGCGGCCGCATCTGGAGCGACCGCGCCGTCCAGGCGCAGTGGCGCTACTTCGTGCGGAGGCTCGGCCCCGGCGCCTAGTCCAGGTACATCAGCTTCGCCGGGTTCTGCGAGATCATCGTCTTGACGTCCTTGGGCTTCACGCCGAAGCCGAGGAGCGCGCGGACGAAGATGCGCATCCCGTCGATCGAGTTCACGT
>JAGWSB010000045.1 GCA_028876375.1 Chloroflexota bacterium
CCACACCCGCTGCTGGAAGGCGCAGCCCATCTGCTCCGAGGCCGACCCCGAGTTCATCGAGCAGTCGCCGCGGCACTGGGCCGCCTGCCACTTCCCGGGGTAGCGGCGCGCGGTCGCGCGACGTGAAGGGCGGGCCGCTCGCGCGGCATGCCGCGCAGGCGTGAGGCACGGCGCGAGCGGCAGCTAGGCGGGGCCGCTCGCCCCCTGGCGGCGCGCGGCGGCGACCGGAGGCGCAACGACGTCTCGCCGCGTCTCCAGCAGCGTGAGCAGCCGGTAGACGACGTGCGCGAACTTGCCGTAGGGGATCGTGGCGTACAGCGCGGCCAGGGCCGCGAAGTGCGCGAGGAGGAGGGTGCCCATGAGCGGCGTGTCGCGAAGGAAGAGCAGCGCCATCCCGGTGATCGAGACGAGGTCGAAGACGACGAGGAAGGCGACGTCCATGCGCAGCATCGTTCGCGAGATGAGCTCGCCGGCGGCGCCCACCTTGAGCGCGAGCAAGCCCGTGGCACCGACGATCATCGCGGCGCCGCCGGCCATCCCGAGGATGACGGGCAGGCTGGTCATGCCGTACGGCGGCAGCACGCCAAGGAGCTCCTGGTAGATCGCGGCCACCGTCGTCGATAGGAAGGCGGAGATGAACCCCGCGACGAGGAGCACGTGGAACGCGCGGCGCGTCTCCGAGGTCTTCTCCTTCTCGGGGTAGTAGCAGCCGTAGCCGCCGCCGCTCATCCAGTGAAGGGTGAGGGCGTCGCGGGCGATCGAGACGAGCGCGCGCGGCGCGAACAGCTCCGTGAGTCGGATCCGCGCGTCCCGCGAGAACGCCGCCGCGCTCATGCCGAACGAGAGCAGCGCGTAGAGCGAAAGGAGCATCGCCGGGATGACCATCCCGAAGTACGGGACGATCCGATAGAAGGACCCCGGCGCGGCGTCGGCGGCGAAGAACCGCGCGCCGCCGCCGGTCGCGAGCGAGATGCCGGCCATGACGATCAGTCCGACCGCCGCGGCGATGGCCGACCCCGTCGCTGCTCGGCCGAACAGCGTGGCGAGCGCGCTCGGCCACGCGTACGTCGCGTACGTCTCGGTCCGCACCTGGCTGAGGAGGAGCGGGATGTTGATGGCGAACTCGTGCGGCGGCGCGAACATGCAGGCCTGGTAGCAGCCGCGGCAATCGTGGCAGACGTTCCCGACGACGGAGATGTCGCCGTCGGAAAGACGCGGGCGGAGCTCGAGGACCTGGAACGTCGCGCAGTAGCCCTCGCAGTAGCGGCAGGCGTTGCAGATCGTCAGCTGACGGCGCGCCTCGGCGGCGAGATCAGGCGCGAGCGGCACGAGCGGCCTCCCGTCCGGCGAGACGCCCGAAGACCGTCCCGATCGTCATGCCGATGCCGGCGAGGTAGCCCTTGAGGAGGATGTTGCCCGACATCACCTCGCCCGCGGCGAAGAGGTTCGGGAAGACGCATCCGTTCCCCCGTCGCACGTGCCCGTACCCATCGATGCCGACGCCGAGGTACGTGAACGTGATCCCCGGCCGCAGCGGATAGGCGTAGAAGGGCGGCGTGTCGAGCGTCAGCGCCCAGTTGCTCTTCGGGAGCGGCAGGTCGCGCGTCGAACGGCCGTCGCGCTGCGCCATGTCGTACGTCCCGTGGTCGTGCGCCGCGGCGTTGAACCGCTCCACGGTGGCCACGACCGGGGCGGCCGGCAAGTGGAGCATCTCGGCGAGCTCCTTGACCGTGTCGGCGCGATACGGCGTGTGCATGCACGGGATGAAGCCCCCCCACGCCTTGCTGTCGAAGATCGAGCAGGCGAGCTGGTCGGGCTGGCGCGCGATCAGGCCGCCCCAGGTGGCGTACCGCTTCGGCCAGATCTCCTCGCCCTCGTCGTAGAACCGCTCGCCCTGGCTGTTGACGACGATCCCGAACGGGATCGAATCGACGCGCGTGACGATCCCGCCGTCGAAGCGCGGCGCCCGCGCGTCGACCGCGATCGCGTGGAACCCCCGCTCCGTCCCGCGCGTCTCCGCGCCCGCCTCGAGCAGCGTCTGCAGGACGTTGCCGTCGTTGTGCGGCGTCCCGCGGATACGGTAGTTGTCGACGGCGCTGCCCCAGTAGCGGCGCAGCCATTCGATGTTCGCCTCGAAGCCGCCCGACGCGACGACCACGGCGCGGCACGGGATCTCGCGCCGCGTGCCGTCCGGCAGGGACGCGACGACGGAGGTGACGCGCTCGCCGTCGAAGACGAACCTCTCGACGCGCTGCTCGTACGACACCGTGACGCCCGTCGCGGCGGCACGCGCGTAATACGTGTTCACGAGCGCCTTGCCGCCGCCGAGGAAGAAACGATTCGTCCGGTCGAGCTGGAGCGTCCCCCGCAGGGCCGGCTGCCAGCGGACCCCCTGCGCCTCCATCCACTCGCCCACCTCTCGCGACTGAGCGATGAGGTATCGCGCGAGCTCGCTGTCGAGAGCGTCGCCGGTGACGCTCCTGAGATCGCCGAGGAACTCTTCCGCTCCGTACCGGGTCGCGGCCGAGGTGCCGTCGCGGGCGCAGCGGATGTTGCGGGTGTGCTTGCTGTTCCCTCCGCGGTCCCACTCCGAGGACCGCTCGAGGAGGATGACCGACGCGCCGGACTCGCGCGCCGTGAGCGCGGCGCAGAGCGCCGCATTGCCGCCGCCTACGACGACGACGTCGGCGCCGGCGGGTGCCGACACGTCGGGTGCGCTCGCGCTGCCGTCACTGCGCGGTCGGCGCCGCCTCCGATGCCCCTCTGTCTCTTCGGACCGCGGCCTGGTCTTCGTCTCGATCAAGCTCCGACCGACCCCGTCATCTCTGTATCCGATCGTACATCATGACCTTCAGCGCGTCGTTCGTTCGGCCAGCAGTACTGAGCGAGCCATCAACGCGTCCGCCGCGTGGAGTGTACATTTGTGTACACCGATGGGCTGAGCGCGATCTGCGGCTGTGCGCGGGCGGAGACGAAGGACGGTGAGCCGATGCGCAGAGTGACCGTCGAGCTCGAGGACCTCGCGATCCCCGTGCGGCTGGACGACGCGGCCGCTCCGGTGACGTGCGAACGCCTGCGCTCCCGACTTCCGTACGAGGACATGTTCACCCACTCGATCTGGTCCGGCCTCCTCATCCACAGCAACCGCCACCCTCAGCTCGATCTCGACGTGAGCCGCTATCCGCTCGTCGAGAACCCCGTCGGCTTCATCGCTCCGGGCGACGTCGTCGTCTGGCCGCAGAACGGCACGCTCGCGATCGCGTATGGCCCGACCCAGTTCAAGTGGCTGACCGGTCCGTGGATCGTGACCAAGGTGGGCGAGATCGAGGGCGACGTCGAGCCGTTCGCCCGCGCCGCTTATCGCATGATGTTCGAGGGCGCTCGGCGCGTGCGGATCCACGACGGCGCGAGCGCGCCGCTCGTGCGGGAGGTCCGTCCGACGGGAAAGCTCGTCGACATCGATTACGACGGGATGACGTGGACGGCCGAGCTCCTCGAGGACCAGGCGCCTGAATACTGCCAAGCGGTGTGGGACGCCCTGCCCCTCCAGGGCCAGACGAGCATCACCCACTCCTCCGGAGAGGTCCTGCACTTCTGGTGCAGCGTCCCCGAGCCGGCGAAGAAGCCGTCCACCGCCCTGCCCATCATTCCGGTCGAGTACCGCGGGACCAAGGTGGGCGTCACCTCCGTCGCCTTCGATCCCCTCTCGATGCGCGGGCATCACCCCGGCGATCTGATATGGGGATCGACCTGGAACGGGATCCGCATCGTTTACGGCCAGGGTCGCTTCGGAACGGGAGGGAAGTTCGGCCGCATCGTGCGCGGTGACCTCGCGACGCTCGCCGCGAAGGCCGCGCGCGTGCCCTGGGACGGATCGAAAGTGATGACGATGCGGAGGTCGTCCGCGAAGGTCTAGCCGGCGCGCCCTACGACGCGAGGACCGAGAGCGGCAGGAACGCCGAGACCAGCCAGTTCGGCGCGTCGACGACCTCGCTGATCCGTAGATCGACGCACACGCTGCAGAGCGCGTAGGCCTCTTCGCGCGAATACGCGTAGCGCAGCGTCAGGTGCTCGACCATGTGCCGCGTCGCGCTCCGCGCGGCCTCACGGAGGTCCTCCGCGATGCCCGTCGTCACGTGGTACCCGCGCGGGTCGGGCTGCTCGGCGCACCACGCCGGCACGACGTACTGGGGCGCCGCGAGCGTCATGCCCCTGTGGACCGTGAAGCGGAGGGCGACGCCCATGGGCGACTCGATCGCCGTACCGCACACCTCGCCGTCACCCTGCGCCGCGTGCGTGTCGCCCACAGAGAAGAGGGCGCCGTCCACCCAGACGGGCAGGAGAAGACGCACGCCCTGCACCAGGTGGCGGATGTCCATGTTCCCGCCGTTCTGCCGCGGCGGGACGATGCTGTGCGCGCCGCGCTCCGCGAGCGCGACGCCGATCGTGCCGGGGAACGGCCGCACCGGCACGCGCGCGCCGCGGATCCCCGTCGCGGTCGACCCATCGACGTCCCAGATCCGCAGCCACGGCTCGGGGTACTCGTCGGCGAGGAGACCGAAGCCGGGGATGATGCCCGTCCAGCCCCAGCGCGACGTGCGGAGCGAGCGGATCTCGACCTCGAGCGTGTCTCCGGGCTTCGCTCCCTTCACGAAGATGGGGCCGGTCACCGGGTTGATCCGGGCGAAGTCGAGCGAGCCCAGGACCTCGCGCGGCGAGCGCGCGTCGATCTGCCCGCCCGACGCGTCGACGACGTCGAACTCGACGTCGCTCCCGCTCTCGACCTCGGCGGCGGGCGGCAGCGCGTTGTCCCAGCCGTAGTGGCGGGAGTGGATCGTCGTCATGCCGCGGGCACCTCCGTCACTGACTGAGCTCGTACCCGGCGGGGTCGATCATCGCCTCGATGACGGTGGGGCCGTCGCTCGCGAGGGCCGCGCGGAGCGCACGGCCGCACTGCGCGCGGTCGGCCACGCGCTCGACGCGCAGGCCGAAGCCGCGCGCGATCTCCGCGACGGCGATGGGGCCGAAGTCGGTCCCGACGGCGGGGTATGAGCGGCGGACCTGCTTGATCTTGATGGAGAAGAGCGCCGCGTCGTTCATCACGACGAGCGCGATCGGCAGCCGCGTGCGCGCGAGCGTCTCGAGCTCGCCGGCGTACATGAGGAATCCGCCGTCGCCGATGACGGAGGCAACGGGACGATCCGGCCACGTGAGCTTGGCGGCCATCGCGAACGGGAGTCCCGTCCCCATCGACGACAGTCCGCTCGAGTTGAGGAACGTGTTCGGGAGATCGGTGCTCCACTGGAGCACCATGAGGAGCTTGTGCGACCCCACGTCGACGGTGACGACACCGTCGGCGGGGAGCGCGCGACGCAGCTCCTCGACCACGGTCTGCGGCCACAGCGCGCTCCGGTGATCGGACGTCGGCAGGATGCCCTTCACGACGGCGCTGCGCGAGGCCGCGGCCGCCGATGCCGGGTGCGAGCCAGCGGGCGCCGCGTCGGCCGCGAGGCCTTCGAGGATCGCACGCAGCGGACCCTCGATATGGACGCGCGCCGGCAGCGCCGGTTCCGCGGTCCCGACGGCGCCGATCGCGACGACGGGCGACGTGACCTGCCACTTCCGGAGGAACTCGACGGTGTCGAGCCCGGCCGCGATGACGAGGTCGGACGCGTTCGCGAGGTCCACGATCGCCGCGTTGCGGTGCGTCGCGTAGGTCCCGGCGAAGAGCGGGTGCGAGTTCGGGAACCAGCCCTTCGCCTGCGGGGTGTCCGCGACGGGGCACCCCAGGCGGTCCGCGAGCCGGACGAGCGCGTCGCCCGCGCCCGACGTCGCGACGCCCAGCCCGGCGACGATCATGGCGCGCCGCGACGCGCGGATCGCGTCGAGCGCGGCGGTCAGATCCGGGACGGCGCCGCGGGCCGCCGCGCGGCCCCGCGCGCTCGCGTCCGGCGGAACGATCTCCTTGACCGCCTCCGCGGTCGGGAAGCTGACCGCGACCGGACCGGGCGGATCCCCGGTCGCGGTGCGGAACGCGGCATCGACCTGCTCCGCGATGGACGCCGCTTCGAGCGAGACCGCGGCGCGTGCCACGCTCGCGTACAGCTCGAGCGGGAGGCGCTGGTGCGTCGGCAGCTCGGGACGGTGCTCGTGGTCGCCGACGACGACGAGGAGCGGGCGGCGATCGAGGTGCGCGGCGGTGATCCCGCTGATCGCGTTCGTCGCGCCCGGACCGGCGGAGACGACGCAGACCCCGGGGACGCCCTCGAGCGACCCGACCATCCCGGCGACGAATCCGGACGTCGCCTCGTGGTGCGTGAGGAAGAACTCGATGCCCTCCTGCCGGATGGCCTCGACGATCTCGATCGTCTCGGTGCCGGGGAGACCGAAGACCCGGCGAACGCCGCGCCGGCGCAGCTCCTGCGCGAAGTAGCGGGCGGCCGTGAGCGTCACGTCAAGCCCGCGTGATGCGGATGCGCTTCTGGCCATCGTCGACGAGCGCGGCGAGCGTCCGCCGCAGGTCCGCCCAGCCCTCGCGCATCCGCGCGACGCGCGCTCCGTAGAGCGTCCCCGTCTCGTCGCGGTACTCCGCGACGCCGTACGCGAGGAACGCCTTCTCGCCGCGCGGCGCGAGGAGGAGCGTGCCTTGGTAGATGGAGCACACGATCGCCTCCGCGTCCGGCGCCGACGCGAGCGCCGTCCCGCCGGGCTCGAACACCGCGGCGAGCCCGGCCCAGCCGTCCTGCCACACGTCGGTCTCGATGGGCAGGGTCTGCCAGAAGGCCTCGGCGGTCGCGGGGGACACGGCGTCCTCGAGGTCGCCCATGGCGCTCGCGCCGTCGACCTCGACCTTGATCCGTCTCATCGTCCTATCCCTGCTCCCGCGTGATGGAGAGCTGCTTCTTGCCCTCGCGCTGCATGCGACGGATGACGTCGAGGAAGGCCGCGTGGTCGCCGACGAAGCGCGCGAGGCACGTCGCGTACTCGTTCCCCGTGACCGTCCGCGCCTGCGCCTGCCCATACGGGATGGCGATCTCGCCGTGGACCGGCTTCAGACAGATCGTCCCCCGGACGTAGAAGGAGACGCGGTCCTCGAACGGCATCGCCGCGTCGCGGAGCTTGGGCGACAGGAAGTAGCCGGCGGCGCCGCTGCGGCGCACGTGGCGGAAGATCTCGTCGAACGGCAGCGCATCCCACAGCTTCCGCGACGCGAGCGGCGCCTCGGCCTCGTTCAGCTCGGCGACCGCCGTCACCCCGTCGAGCGAGAGGCGGATGCGCTTCGCCATCTACTCCACCCTCCGCGCGGTCATCCGCTTGTCGCCCTCGGCGCGCAGGCTCTTGAGGAGCGCGAAGAACGGCGCGCCGTCGCCGACGATCTCGGCCACGGGCGTCCCGTACCAGCGGCCGTTGTCGCGCCGCAGCTCGGCCTTGCCGTACGAGATGGTGAGGTCCATGAGCCCCATGTGCGGATAGATCGCCGCGACGATGAAGCCCCTGTAGATCGACGTGGCCGCCGCCTCGAGCTGCGTCGGGACGATCGAGAGCTCTTTGATCGCGTCGCCGCGGACGGGGAAGATCGCGCTGTCGCCCGACACGCGACCGTGGTACAGGCGGCCCTCGGCGGGAAGGTGCGTCCACAGCGCCGCGGTCGTCTTGGGCGCCCACTCCTCGAGGAGCTCGTACTGCGCGCGGAGGTCGCCGACCTGGAGCTCGATCCTGCGCGTCACGTCCACCTTCCCCGACGCGGCATTCTGGCAGGAGGCACCGGCGGTGTCGAACGGCGCGACACCTCTCGGTATCAGATCGCACACGATCGTCCACAAGGATCGGTGTAGGCTCCGGCCTCGTGCGCTTCGGCATCGAGATCCCCACCTGCCGCGAGCTGAGCCCGTATCCGCTCGGGTTCGCGCAGCCCGACGCGTTCCGCTCGATCGCCCTCGCCGCGGAGGATCTCGGGTATTACTCGCTGTGGGGCAACGACCATCTGGTCACGACCCCCGACGAGGTCGCGGGCGCCGACGGCGCGCCGAGCTACTACGAGCCGTTCGTCACGTACGGGTTCCTCGCGGCGCTGACGTCACGGATAAAGCTCGTCACCGCCATCATCCCCACCCCGCTGCGCCAGCCGGTCCTCTTGGCGAAGCAGGTGTCGACGCTCGACCGGCTCTCCGGTGGACGGGTCGTGCTCGGCCTGGGCATCGGGAGCAAGCGCCTCGAGTTCGAGGCGCTGGCGACGGACCCGAAGGCGAGCCGCGGCAAGATGCACGACGAGTTCATCGAGGCGATCCGCATCCTCCTCGACGAGCACGAGGGCTCGTTCGAGGGCCGCTACTTCCGGTTCGCACAGGTGGCGATGAAGCCCGCGGCGATCCAGCAGCCGTTCCCGCTCTACCTGACCGGGACCGTTCCGGACGCGCTCGAGCGCGTCGGGGCGGTCGCCCAGGGGTGGATCGTCTCGGCGACGATGTCGGACGACGACATCCGCGACCGCATCCAGGTGCTGCGAGCGGCGGCGGCCCGCGCGGGGCGCGATCCCGCGCGTATCGAGGTGTGCCTCCTCCAGAACGTCGCGATCGACGAGACGGAGGAGGGGGCGAAGGCGGTGCACGAGGACCTCCGGCGGCTCCGCTTGCCGCGCCAGCCGCAGCCGCACGCGCGTCCGCCGGAGGCCGCGCCGACCGTGGCGCTCCCGCCGGGACGCGTCTCGGGAGGAGTGGTCGGCACGCCCGCCCAGGTGATCTCGTGCCTCGAGACGTATCGCTCGATCGGGATCGACCACGTCGGGATGGTCATCGAGGCCCGCACCGTCGCGGACCTGCTCGAGCGCGCGCGGCTGTTCGCGCGCGAGGTGATGCCGAAGCTGTCTTGAAGATCCATTCGCACACACGTGAGGAGAGGTGGAATGCGCAAGATCGAGATCGAGCTGGGCGGGATGACCGTGGAGAACCCGGAGGAGTACCTGCCGGGGGTGATCGGAGCGGCGACGCTGCTGGACGACCTCGCGCCGAAGACGTGCGAGGCGCTGTGGCGGATGCTGCCGATCACGACGCGGACGATCCACACCTACCAGCTCGGACAGACGTGGCGCACCGAGGGGAACTACAAGCTCACCGAGAGCGGAAGCGTCGAGGAGAACCTCGCCCCGGAGGTCGCGCGCCTCGCCCCGGGGAACATCTACTACTTCCGCCCGGGCAACGCGACCAAGTTCAAGATCATGATGATCTACAACATCGCGAACTCGTACCCGCGCACGCGGCTGTCGCACATCGCGACCATCGACGAAGGTCTCGAGGGACTGATCCGCGAGTCGCGGAAGATCCTCTACCAGGGCCCCCTGACGGTGACGTTCCGCCGCCGCGAGTGATCGCGACGCGCCTCGTTGGCGCCTAGTGGATCGTTCCCGTCTCCGAGGCGGGGTCGAGGATCGTCGTCAGCCAGTCGCCGATGCGGCTCACGCTGAGGGTGAGGATGATGAGCCCGAGCGCGGGGACGAGCGTCTGCCACGGGTTCAGGTCGAGGTAGCCGCGCCCGTCGGCGATCATGTTCCCCAGGCTCGGCGTGGGCGGCTGGATGCCGATGCCGAGGAAGCTGAGGGACGCTTCGAGCGTGATCGCGGTCGGCACCTCGAGCGTCGCCAAGACGATGATCGGCGTCACGCAGTTCGGCAGAAGGTGACGGACGATGATGTCGCGGTCGCCCGCACCGATGCTGCGCGCGGCCATCACGAACTCCTCGTTCCGGACGCGGATGACGACCGAGCGGACGACGCGCGCGAACCCCACCCAGATGCCGAGGCCGATGACGACGACGAGCACGCCCGACGAGCTCCCGAGCACGGCGATCACGCCGATCGCGAGGAGGATCCCCGGAAGCGCGAGCTTCACGTCGGCGACCATCATCAGGACGTTCTCCACCCAGCCTCGGAAGTAGCCCGAGAGCAGGCCGACCGTGGTGCCGAGCGCGGCGGCGACGAGCACGCCGCCGAAGCCGGCCAGGAGCGAGACGCGCAGCCCGACGATGAGCCGGCTGAGGAGGTCGCGGCCGAGGGCGTCCGTCCCGAGCACATGGGCGCCCGACCCGCCGGCGAGGATCATCGGCGGCAGCAGCCGCTGCGTCAGGCTCACGGAGGAGTAGGGGTACGGCGCGATCGCGTCGCCGAGGATCGCCGTGGCCAGCGCGGCGAGCACGACGACGAACGCCATCCACACCGTCCATTCGACGTGGCGGCGGCGGCGTGGCCGGACCACGACCGCGGACGCTCCGGCCGTCCGGGGAGCGGCGATCGCGCTCTCCGTCATGCGCGGCGGCTCCGCGGATCGAGCATGACGTACGCCATATCGACGGCGGTGTTCACGAGGACGAACCAGGTGCCGGCCAGCAGGAGGACGCACTGTACGACCGGGTAGTCGCGCTGGTTGATCGAGCTGATCGCGAGCAGACCCATGCCCGGCCAGGCGAAGAGCGTCTCCACGATCGCCGCGCCGCCCAACATGGCCCCGAACTGGATGCCGATGATGGTGACGATCGGCAGGGACGCGTTCTTGAAGGCGTGCCGCCACAGGATCGCGGACGTGCCCAGCCCCTTGGCGCGCGCCGTGCGAACGTACTCCTGCCGCAGGGTCTCGAGCATCTGCGCTCGCGTGATGCGGATGAGCGTCGGTGTCGCGACGAAGGCGAGGGTCGCCACCGGCATGATCAGCTGGAGCGGCGCGCCCCGACCTCCGGTCGGCAGCAGCCGCAGCGCGACCGCGAGGAAGAGGATCAGGAAGATCCCGAAGACGAAGCCCGGGGTGGCGCGCGCGCTGACCGCGAGGAACACCGCCAGCCGCGAGAGCCAGCTGTTGGGGCGCGCCGCCGTGACCACGCCGACCGTGAGACCGACGACGACGGCGAGGGCCATGGCCCACACCGCGAGCTCGGCGGTCGCCGGAAGCCGCTCGAGCGCGACGTCGAGCGCCGACCGCCGGTAGAGGATCGACCGCCCGAAGTCGCCGTGCGCGATGCCGCCGAGGAAGTCGGCGTACTGGACGGGAAGCGGGCTGTCCAAGCCGAGCTGGTGGCGCAGGATCTCGATGTCGGCCGGAGGGGTGCCCTCGGGCACCATCAGCGCGACGGGATCTCCCGAGAGGCGGCCGAGCAGGAAGACGAGCGTGACCACGCCCCACAGCGTCACGACCATCCGCAGGAGCCGGGTCGCGGCTAGTGCAGCCACGGTAGGGCGCGATGATACGATGTGTACCGCTGTACACCGCGCGTGGGAGGGGTCTGGGATAATGTCTACCAGTCGTCGCGCCTTCCTGGCGAACAGCCTTCGCGTCGCCGGGGGGCTCGCATTGGCCGCATGCGCGCCGAGCGCGACCCCGAGTGCCGCGACGAGCGCCGCCCCGGCCGGTCCCGTGAACAAGGACATCGTCATCGCGGCGGCGAGCGAGATCCTCACCGGTCAGCCCTTCAACGACGGTGGCGGCAGCGTCCCCGGCCAGGTCTTCAACAGCCTCTACGACACCGTCCTTCGCCGCGACGAGAACTACAAGCTCGCACCTGGCCTCGCGGCGAGCTGGAAGCTCGTCGATCCGAAGACGTGGCAGTTCAAGCTGCGGTCCGGCGTGAAGTTCCACAACGGCGATCCATTCACGGCGCGCGACGTCAAGTTCAGCATCGAGCACACCTACGACCCGAAGGCGAAGACGATCTTCGCCAGCAGCTTCTCGAGCGTCGCCTCGATCGACATCGTCGACGACCTGACGGTGAACATGGTCTCGAAGGCGCCCGACCCGTTCCTTCCGGACAAGCTCTCGATCCGGCCCGCGTACGTCGTCCCCGAGAAGTACTTCACCAAGATGGGCATCGAGCCGTTCGGCCAGCAGCCCGTCGGCACGGGCCCGTACATGTTCAAGGAGCGCGTGCCCGGCGTGAGCTTCAAGCTCGTGAAGTACGCCGGCTACTGGCGCGGGATGCCGGAGGCGGACAGCGTGACGGTCATCGTGCGGCCGGAGTCGGCGGCGCGGATCGCCGCGCTGAAGACGGGCGAGGCGAACCTCGTCATGAACGTCGAGTACGACCAGATCGACGACCTCAACGCGAACCCGAAGACGAAGGTCGTCGCCGTGTCGGACACCGGACAGGGCATGTACGTCATCAACGCGCAGGTCAAGCCGCTGAACAACAAGCTCATCCGCCAAGCCCTCAGCCTCGCCGTCGACCGGGAGGGGCTCAACAAGAGCCTCTACAAGGGCCTGTGCAAGATCGCCACCGGCCCCGTCATGCCGTTCGAGTTCGCGTTCGACCCGAAGCTCCCGCCGCTCCCCTACGACCCGAACAAGGCGAAGTCACTCATGTCGCAGGCGGGCTACAACGGCGAAAAGATCGTCCTCGAGACCAACGTGACCGAGCAGATCCTCGATGCCGCGATGGCCGAGCAGTGGAAGGCCGTCGGCTTCAACATCGAGATGCAGTCGATGGACGCGCCGACGCGCGCCCGGAAGATCGCCTCGCTCGGCTTCCTCGGCGTCACCTGGGCGACCTTCCGCTCCTTCTACGCCGACCCCGACAGCGTCCTGTGGCGCACGCTGCAGCCCAAGGGAACGCTGCGGTACTGGTCCGACCCCGAGTTCGACAAGCTCGGCCAAGAGGAATCGTCCTCGTTCGACCAGGACCTGCGGAAGAAGGACCTGCAGCGGATGGTGCAGATCATGCTCGACCAGATGGTCTGGGTCTCGCTGTGGGAAGAGAAGCAGATGTGGGGCATCGCGCGGCGCATCGACTGGAAGCCGAGCCTCGGCGTGACCGACGACTTCGGCCCCGGCCACCTGAAGTTCAACGCCGGCTAGCTTCGCTCACGTCCCGACGATCGGCTACTTCCCCGCGATGTCGGCTGCGCGCGGCGAGACGACGGCCGACCGCAGCCGCTGCCACGCCGGCTCGTCGATGGCGACGACGGCGACCATCAGGGCCAGGGCGCCGGACGCGCCGAGCGCGGCGAACGCGATCGCCGGGCCCGATCCTTCCCACAGGAAGCCCGCGACGAGCGGGCCGATGAGCAGGCCCATGTCCTCCGCGCTCCCGTAGAGGCCGATGACGAGACCCTGCCGGCGCAGCGGGGCGATGTCGGAGAGCAGCGCGGTGCGCGCCGGGTTGAAGGCCGCCTGACCGAGTCCGACCAGAACAAAGAGCCCGGCAATGGCGAGGGTGCCCTGCATCCTGTCCGACGCGGTGAGGAGCACGGTAGCCGTGATGAGAACGAGCCCGAGGAGGAGGATCGGCTTGCGCCCGAAGGCGTCCGCCAGCCGGCCGCCGGGAAGCGTGAACAGCGTGACGACGATGCCCCAGATGGTGAACATGATCCCGATCTCCGTCGCGCTCATGCCGAGGCGCGTCGCGGCGTAGAGCGGGAGGAACGTGCGCCATCCCGCCGTCGCCGTGTGGCCGAGCACCGTCACCAGCGAGATGAGCAGGAAGTAGCGCACGAAGGACGGCTCGAGCAGGCGGTCCTGCTCCCCCATCGACGGCTCCGGCGCGGCGGGCGCGACGTCGCCCTTCAGCGAGATCGGCGCGCGCCGAAGGCCGAGCGCGGCGAGCAGCGCGCTCACGCCGGAGATCCCCGCGCACGAGGCGAAGAGCGCCGGATAACCGAGGCCGTCGACGACGCCTCCGCCGATGAATCCCGTCCCGCCGCGCGCGAGGCTGTTCACCGTGTAGTAGAGGCCCATCGCGGTCGCGCGCTGCCGCATCGGCACGCTCACCGCGAGCAGGGCGCGCCCGATAGGCGCCAGCGCGACCTCGGCGACACCGCGCAGGAACTGGAGCAGGAACACCCACGCGAGGTCGGCGCGCAGCATGAAGCCGCCGAAGATGGCCGCCGACGCGAGCCGCGACAACGTCAGCGGCACCGTCGCTCCGAACCGATCCGCGGCCCAGCCCCACAGGGGCTCCGAGACGAGCATCGCGAGGGCCGTCATCGCGCTGGCGATGCCGACGTCTGCGGCCTGTCCGCCGATGGACGCGACGTACAGCGGCATGACCGGTTGGAGGAGACCACCGACGAGCGCCCACATCGCGGCGAGCGTGAAGATGATGACGACGAGCGGTCTGCTCGCGACGGCCCTCCTCACGCGGCTCCCGGACAGGACGGATCGGGCGAAGTCTAGGCCACCCGATCGGTCGCCTCACCGCGATCCGCATACAGTTGTATCCGATCAGCGCGACGATGGGAGGACGCACGTGGGGAAGAGGATCAGCATCACGGTGGGGGATCTGCGCACCGAGGCGACGCTGTACGAGGAGCGCGCCCCCAAGGCCATCGCTGCGCTGTGGCAGGCGCTCCCCCTCCGCGACAAGACGGTGCAGGTCCGCTGGTCGGGGAACGCCTGGCGCACCGAGGGCGACTACGGCCTGCTCCCGAAGGGGACGCCGTGCGAGAACCTCGCCACGCGCCTGTCGGCGGGCGACATCATCTACTTCCCGCCGTTCAAGGTCGGCGTCGCGTACGGCCCCGCGCAGTGGCTCAACCCGTTCATGGAGCCGGTCGACGTGTCGCTCCTCGGCAAGATCGACAAGAAGCTCGAGGAGTTCAACGCGCTGTGCGGGCTGATCCTCTACCGCGGCCCACTGCCGATCGAGATCGCGCGGATCGACTGACCCGGAGCGCTACTCGGCGCGCGTGATGCGGATCCTCTTGTCGTCCTCGTCCTGCGTGCGCGCGAGGACCTGGAGGAGGGGCGACGCGCGGTCGACGAGGCGCGCGACGGGGGTCGTGTAGTCGGTGCCGGCCGCCCAGCGGAACTCCGACAGCAGCGCCGTCGTCCTACACCGCGACCGCCGCGAATGCCGGCATGACGCGCGAAGCGAACAGATCCATGTCGTCGAGGAGCTCCTTCGTCGTGTCGCCGAGCATCACCACGCCCAGGTGGTCGACGCCGGTGCGCTCCCTCACCGAGCGGATCTGCGCGACGACCTCGTCGGCGTCGCCGATGAGGTTCCCCGCCGCGAACCGCCGCAGGTGCTCCTCCTCGCTCACGTCCGTACGCATCGCCAGAGTCCGGCGCCAGTGCTGGCTCCGCTTGAGCTTGCGGATCGCCTCGTCGCGGTCCTTCCCGAGGCTGAGCCAGATCTGTAGGTGGAGCGGGATCGTGGCCGGATCGCGCCCGGCCGCCCTCGCCGCGGCGTCGATGGCGACGCGCGCTTCCGCCGTCTTGTCGATCGGACCGCCGCCCGTCACCCAGCCGTCGGCGATGCGGCCGACGCGCTCGAGGGCCGCGTCGGCGTGCGCGTTGACGACGATCGGGAACGGCTGCTGGACCGGCTTCGGCGCGAGCTCTACGTCGTTGAAGCGCACGTACTTCCCCGCGTAGGTGACGCGGCGCTCGCCGAAGAGCTTGTGCAGCGCGTCGATACCCTCCTCGAGCATGCGACCGCGGTTCGCCTTGGCGTGTTCGGGGTGGACCGCCTCGAACTCCTCCTTGTAGCTGCCGATGCCCACGCCGAGCATCACGCGCCCGTTCGTGAGGCGGTCGAGGGTCGCGATCTGCTTCGCGAGGAGGATGATCTCGCGCTCGGGCAGCACGAGCACGCCGAGGAAGAAGCGGATCCGCTTTGTCACGCTGCCCAGCGACGCGAACGTGATGAGCGGCTCGTAGAAGTTCGGCGGCAGATCCTGCGTCTGGCGGATCGCGAACGGAGTGGTCAGGTGGTCGTTGCCCCAGAGCGCGTAGAAGCCGCGCTCCTCCGCCTGTCTCGCGATGGCCGGCATCTCCGACGGCTCCACGTACGGGACGGGATACGCCGTCCCCTCGCGGCAGGTCGGGAAGCCGAGGCCGAACTTCAGCGCCATGTGGTCGCCCCTCCTCTTGACGGTCGCGGATCGACGGCTACTTCACGGGACGGAGATGCGGATCGAGCGCCTCGCGCAGACCGTCGCCGAGGAGGTTGAACCCGAGCACGGCGATGAAGATCATCGAGCCCGGCGCCATCACGAGCCACGGCGCGATCTCGAGGTATTGGAAGCCGACCTGGATCATCGTGCCCCACGTCGGGGTCGGCGGCTGGATGCCAAGGCCGAGGAAGCTCAGCCCGGCCTCGGCGGTGATCGCGAACCCCACGCCGAGCGAGGCTTGAACGAGCACGGGACTGATGACGTTCGGCAGGACGTGCCGGAAGATGATCCGCGCGTCCCGCGCGCCGACCGAGCGGATGGCGAGGATGTAGTCGAACTCGCGGCACGCGAGGACCTGCCCGCGGACGAGCCGACCGTAATGCGGGAAGGACGTGACCGCGATGGCGAGCATGACGTTGAACACGCTCGCGCCGAGCACGGACACGATGGTGAGCGCGAGCACGAGCGACGGGAAGGCCATGAACCCATCGAGGATGCGCATGACGATGCTGTCGGCCCAGCCGCCGCGGTAGCCGACGACCACGCCGATGACCACGCCCGGGATCGACGCCATGAGCACCGCGACGATCCCGACCTGCAGCGAGATCGTGGAGCCGGTGAGGAGACGCGAGAGGGTGTCGCGGCCCAGCTCGTCCGTCCCGAGGACGTGCGCGGCGGAGGGCGGCGCGAGGACGTTGACGAGGTCCTGCTTGATCGGGTCGTACGGCGCGATGATCCGGCCGAAGACGGCGAGGAACGTCAGGAAGAAGACGAGAACGACGCCGACCAGCACCAGGCGGCGCGCGATGAACCGGTAGAACGCTCCGACGAGGAAGGACTGGCGCGGCAAGACGCGCGGCTCCTCGGCGGCGCCGGTCGGCGTCCGCGCGATGGCGCTAGCCACGGCTGATGCTGATCCTCGGGTCCAGGAATCCGTACAGGAGGTCCACGACGACGTTCGCCAGGACGACCGTCGTGGCGGCGATGAGGACGAGCGCCTGCATCACGAGGTATTCGCGCGCGGCCACCGACTCCACCATGAGCCGGCCCATCCCCGGGATGGCGAAGATCGTCTCGGTGATGACCGCGCCGCCGAAGATGTGCCCGACCTGGAAGCCCATGATCGTGAGGACCGGCAGGAGGGCGTTCTTCAGCGAGTGGCGCACGATGACGACGCGCTCGCGCAGCCCCTTAGCCCGCGCCGTCGTCACGAACGGCTGCTGGAGGACCTCGACGAGGCTCGACCGCGTCTGTCGGGTGACCACCGCGGCGAGGCCGAGACAGAGGACGATCGAGGGCATGAGCGTGCTCCGGAGGCTCGCGATGGGGTCCTGATAGATCGGGACGTAGCCCGATGCCGGTAGCCACCGGAGGTGGAGCGCGAACACGAACATGAGGATGCTGGCGGTGAGGAAGAACGGGATCGCCGCGCCGAAGAGGGCCGCGAACGTCCCGACCCAGTCCTTCCAGGAGTTCGGAGAGACGGCGGACATGATCCCCACCGAGACGCCGATGAGGAGCGCGAGGACCCATGTCTCGATCGCGATCTGCGCCGTCGGCAGCATCCGCGGCACGATGATGGAGAGGACCGGCTGGCGGCTCTGGAACGAGCGCCCGAAGTCGCCGGTCGCCGCCTTCTCGAGCCAGATCCCGAACTGCACGTAGATCGGCTGGTCGAGACCGTAGTCGTGGCGGATCGCGTCGATCTGCTGCTGCGAGAACGCCGACTGCGAGTCGCCGACGATGAAGGTGATGGGGTCCCCCGGCAGCATGTGACCCAGGGTGAAGACGATGAGCGCGGTGATGAAGATGACGGGTACGGCGGCGATGAGGCGGCCGACGACGTAACGCGCCACGGCGCTAGCCTACGCTGCGGCCGCCGGATCGTACACAAACGGATACATGCGCCTCCGGCCGGGCGATGCGCGTAGCATCGCCGCGTCATCGACGACCGTACGAAGCCAGCCACCGCGCGTATCGCGTCGTGGGCCGCCGCGGTGCGGCGCGCCGACCTGTCGCCGCTCGTCGTCGAGCGCGCGACGGACTCGATCCTCGACACCGCGGCCGTGACGATCGCGGGAGCGCGCGAGCCCGCGGTGCGCATCGCGCGGGAGATCGTCGAAGCGGAGGGCGCGCGGCCCGTCGCGTCGCAGCTCGG
Organism: Chloroflexota bacterium; assembly: GCA_028876375.1. GTDB lineage: Bacteria > Chloroflexota > Limnocylindria > P2-11E > P2-11E > JACPOT01. The sequence continues at coordinate 18,030 of JAGWSB010000045.1, forward strand.
CGGAACGTTCCGCGGCTCCGAGGGCCAGGCCGCGCTGCTCAACGGCATCGCGGGACACGTCCTCGACTACGACGACGTCAGCTGGGAGATCCTCGGCCACCCCAGCGCCGTGGTCCTTCCCGCGGTGCTAGCCGTCGCGGAAGCGACGAAGGCGTCCGGGTCGCGCGCGCTGACCGCGTACGTCGTCGGGATCGAGGTCATGTCGAAGGTAGCGCGGGCGCTCGGCCCGCGGCACTACGAGTCCGGCTGGCACATGACGGCGACGGCGGGGACGATCGGCGCGGCGATGGCCGCGTCGTCGGTCCTCGGGCTGGACGCTCCCCACGCGGCTCACGCGCTCGCCATCGCCGTGTCGCTGGCGTCCGGCACGCGACAGAACTTCGGGTCCATGACGAAATCCCTCCACGTCGGCCACGCCGCGAGCGCGGGTATCCGCGCCGCGCGCCTCGCCCGCGGCGGGTTCACCGGGAACGCGGAGGCCATCGAGGGGCGCCAGGGATACTTCGCGCTCCTCTCGCCAGAGAGCGACGCCGCCGACATCGGCGTGCTCGGCGAGCCGTACGAGCTCGCGTCGCCGGGCCTGAGCTACAAGATGTTCCCCGCCTGCTACGGCGCGCACCGCGGGATCCAGGCGACGTTGGAGGTCGCGGCGCGCGACGGGATCCGCGCCCCGGACGTCACGGCCATCCGCGTGAGCGCCCCGGCGACCGAGCTCGACCCGCTCGTGGACGGCATCCCGACGACGGGCCTCGAGGGCAAGTTCAGCATGGCGTACGCCGTCGCGGCCGCTCTCCTCGACGGCAAGGTCGGGCTCGCGACCTTCACCGACGAGATGGTCCGCCGGCCCGAGGCACAGGCGCTCATGCGCCACGTGACGGTCGAGACGCAGCCCGAGGCCGCGACGCGCGTCGAGGCGGGTCAGGGACGCGTCGACGTCGCGGTGACGACCCGCGACGGCCGCGCGCACGACGCGAGCGTGGCGCATCCGCCCGGATCGCCGGGAGCGCCGCTGACGCGGGCGGACCTCGTCGCGAAGCTCACCGACTGCGCCGGCCCGGCGCTGGGCGATCGCGGGGTCCGGGACCTCATCCATGCCGTCGAGGGCCTCGACCGCGCGTCGAACGTGGACGCGCTCCTCGAGAGCGCGCGGCCGGCGCCGGTCGCCGTCTAGGTCGAGCCCGGCCCCTCGCGGCTCAGCGCGTCGCCTCGTACAGCGCGATGACGCGCCGCGCGCGCTCGACGATGGGGAGATCGATGAGCTGGCCACCGAAGGCGATGGCGCCCTCGCCGCGCCGGACGGCCTCCTCGAACGCCGCCACCACCTTTCGCGCCAGGTCGACGTCGGCGTCGCTCGGCGTGAACACGGCGTTGATGGTCTCGATCTGGCCGGGATGGATGAGCGTCTTACCGGTGAATCCGAGCTCGCGCGACTGGACGCTGTCGCGCCGCAGGCCGTCGAGGTCGGCGATCTCCGGCCAGACGCCGTCGTACGACTGGACGTGCGCCGCCGTCGCGGCGAAGACGATCTGGGCCCGCGCCTGCGCCAGCTCGCGCGCGGCGCCGCGGCGGTCCGTCGGGAGACCGAGGTCGTTGGCGAAGTCCTCGGCGCCGAACATGAGCCCCATCACGCGCGGGGAGGCCGCCGCGATCTCATAGGCGCGCAGCAGCCCGATCGCGCTCTCGATGGCGACGATGAACGTCGTGCCCTTCGCCCCCGTCTCGCGCTCGCGCTCGGCGACGTCGCGCTCCGCGTCGCGCACCTCGTCCGCCGACTCGACCTTCGGCAGCGCGAGGCCCTCGACGCCGGGGACGACGACGGCCGCGACGTCGCGCGCGAAGCGGTCGCTCTTGACGGCGTTCACGCGGACGAAGCGCCGCGGTCGCGCGGCGGTCATCGTCGGGAGCTTCGCGCCGAGGAGGGCGCGCGCCGTGTCCTTCTCGGCCGGCGGGACGCCGTCCTCGATGTCGAACATCGCCAGGTCGAGGGTCCCGAGGCCGCCGGCCTTGTCGACCATCTTCGCGCGGTGGCCGGGGACGAACATGAGCGAGCGGGCGATGTCCACTAATAGCTCCGCGGCATGCCGAGCACGTGCTGCCCCACGTACGCGAGCACCAGGTTGTTGGCAATGGGCGCGACGAGCAGGAGACGCGTCTCGCGGAACTTGCGCTCGACGTCGAAGTCCTTGGCGAAGCCGTATCCGCCGTAGGTATCGATGCACGCGTTCGCCGCGCTCCAGGCGGCCTGCGACGCGACGAGCTTCGCCATGTTCGCCTCGGGGCCGCACTTCTCGTCCGCGTCGAAGAGCCACGCGGCCTTGTCGCGCAGCAGCGTCGCCGCCTGCAGGTCGGCGTGCGCCTGCGCGATCGGGAACTGCACGCCCTGGTTCGCGCCGATGGGCCGGCCGAAGACCTTCCGTTCCGTCGCGTACTTCGACGCGTGCGCGACGAACCAGCGCGCGTCGCCGATCGACTCCGACGCGATGAGGATCCGCTCGACGTTCCAGGAATCGATGATGTAGCGGAAGCCCATCCCTTCCTCTCCGATGCGGTCACGCTCCGGGATCTCGAGGTCGTGGAAGAAGATCGTCGTCGAGTGGTGGTTCATCATCGTCGCGAGCGGGCGGATCTCGATCTGCCCGCCCTCGACGCCCGTCCGCAGGTCGACGATGAACACGGACAGCCCGCGCGTCTTGTCCTCGAGCTCCTCGTACGGGGTCGTCCGCGCGAGGAGGAGCATGAGGTCGGAGTGCTGCGCGCGCGAGATGAACACCTTCTGGCCGTTGACGACATAGCGATCGCCCTTCTTCACCGCCGTCGTCTTGATGCGCGTCGTCTCCGATCCCGCGTCGGGCTCGGTGACGCCGAACGCCTGCAGCCGCACCTCGCCCGTGGCGATGCGCGGGAGATAGCGCTCCTTCTGCGTGTCCGACCCGTGCCGGAGGAGCGTGCCCATCGTGTACATCTGCGCGTGGGCCGTCGCCGCGTTCCCGCCCGAAGCGTTGATCTCCTCGAGGATCGCGGCGCCGTCGGCGATCCCGAGGTCGGATCCGCCGTACCGGTGCGGGATGAGCGCGCCGAGCCACCCCGCGTCGGTGAGCGCCTTCACGAAGTCCGTCGGGTACTCGCTGCGCTCGTCGAGCGATCGCCAGTAGGCGTCGGGGAATCGCGCGCACAGGTCGCGCACCGCCTCGCGGATCGCGCGCTGGTCCTCGCTCAGACCGAAGTCCATACGGTGCCCTCCAACAGCGGCAGCAGACGCGCGGTCACGCCTTCGGCTCGGGGAAGTGCTTGCGGGCCGGAGCCGCCGCCCGGGTCGGGACCATGAAGCTGCGCACCATGACCAGGACCACGGTCCCGTCCTGCTTGATCCCGCGCTGGCGGACCTTCACGATCCCCCACCCCGGACGCGAGCGCGACGCGCGGGCCTCGAGGACCTCGCTGTCGGCGTACAGCGTGTCGCCGGCGTATAGCGGGTTCGGCAGCGTCACCTCGCCCCAGCCGAGAGCGAAGCCGTTCTCGCTCGTGTCCTCGACCGCGAGCCCCGCGACGACCGCGAGCGTGAACGCGCTGTTGACGAGCGTGCGGCCGAACTCCGTCGTCTGTG
>JAGWSB010000127.1 GCA_028876375.1 Chloroflexota bacterium
AGGAACGCGACGCGCCGGCCGAAGCCGAGGTCACGGCAGAGCAGGTAGAGCTGCACCGTGAGCGCGACGCCGACGAGGCACATCAGCGCGAGCGCCCCCAGCCGTCCCGCGACGGCGAAAGGCAGGACGAGGAGGAAGGGCATCCCGAGGTCGCGGATGGAGTAGATGGCGTCGCCGACGTGGATGCCATGGATGTCGGGCAGGACCGCCGGGTAGAACGCCTGATAGCGCGCGGGCGTCCCGTACTCCTTCGCCACGTCGAGCGTGTGGTCGACGACGAGGCTCTGCACGACGACGAGGTAGTGGGGCTCGTCGGAGGCGGTCGGCATGACGGCGCGGTGGTACGGGAGCAGCGCGATCGCCGCGACGAGCGCGACCGTCGCGAGCTCGATCGCGAGCGTCCGGTCCGACAGCCGCTCGACCTCCGGCCACAGCGCGACGACGGCGTGGACGGCGAAGGCGAGCGGGATGAGGAGGTAGATCGCGCCGAGCTGGCCGTTGAGGAGCGTCTCCGCGCCGAAGTGCCAGGCGGTGAGGAGCGCCAGCGGGACGAGATAGAGGAGGAAGTGGCGGCGGAGCGCGGAGCGACGCGCCGCCGCCGGGAGGACGGTCGCGACGATCGCCGACCCCACCGCCGCGAGCGCCAGGGCCAGTGGCAGCCACTTGCGGAACAGGCTCTCGGGGACGGGGTCGCCGGGCTTGGCGAAGGACGGCTGCGACGCCGCGACGACGACCCACAGGGTCGCGACCAGGTTGACGACGAGGAAGACGCCGATCCGCTTCATCTGTAGCGGAGACCCCGCCACGTCGCCGCCGTGACGATCGCCAGCGCCGGCACGAGCGCGAGGTACGCGCCCACGTACCAGGCCGGCGTCAGCGGCTGGAACGACGGAAGCCACCCCAGCGGATCGATCCCCAGGATCCGCGCCGCCACGTCGCGGATCTTGTCGTCGAAGGCGCTGTTGAGCGCGAGCGCCGGAGCGGCGTTGAGCACGAACGCGGCGAACGCGCTCATGCCCATGGCCGCGACGACGAATGCGCGGACTGCCACGTCCCACAGGGACTTCGTCAACGCGGCGGCCAAGCCGTACGCGACGAACGGCGTCCACAGCGGCAGCACGTCGACGAAGTAGCGCCCGGGCGGCGCGTAGCCGCCCTCCCAGAGGCGGAAGAACGAGAGGGCGGCGAGACCGACGCCGACCGTGACCGCAGCGGGCAGCAGCCGGTCGCGATCGCGCCGCAGCGCGGCGCCGAGACCGAGCAGCCCGACGAAGAGCCAGGGCGCGCTCCCGGCCAAGCCGAGGTCGCGGTCGAAGAGGATCGCCGGCAGCCCGATCCAGAACGACGGCACGATCGACGGCTCGCGCGTGATCGCCTGCGCCTCGGCCGTGCCGAAGAGGTAGCCGGCGTACGGGAGCGGGATGCCGTACAGGAGGCCGTTCACGGCGACCGCGACAAGGGCGACGGCCGCTCCGGCGACGAGGACGCGGCGCCGTGGGCCGCGGAGCAGGAGGAAGGGGCCGAGCGTCAGGACCGCGAGACCGTCGCGCGGATTGAGGAAGAGCGTGAGGGCGAGGAGAGCCGCCGCGAGCGCGGGTCGTCGCGCGGGAGCGGTGAAGCCGGCGCGGAAAGCCGCGGCGACGAGCAGCGCGCCGACGACGTTCGGATAGAGGTGCGTGGCGAGGAGCGACGCCGGGAGCAGAGCGGTCGCCGCGATCCACGTCCAGGCGGCGATCCGGCGCGCGACGAGATCGCGGAGGAGGAGCAGCGTTTGCCAGCTCGCGAGCGCTCCGACGACGGCCATGACGATCCCGGCGCCCAGACGACCCGCGAGCGCCCACCCGGGCAGGAGCAGCAGGCCCATCGCGTACCCCTGGATCGGCCGTGGACCGAGGGCGGTGTTCGCGACGTGCGTCGCGGCGTCGGTCGGCGACGGCGGCACCCCGAGGATCCGCGTGAACAGCGCGGGGTCGAGCGTCGCGTCGAGCGAACCGTGCCGCAGGCGGTCGGCGTCGAGGAGGTAGTCGATCTGGTCGCCGAACGGCGCCGAAGCCACCGGCAGCCACGACGCGAGCGCGCCGTACGCGCCGAGCGCGACGACGAGCGCGAGCCACGACGGTGCGCCTTCCACGATCGCGTACGCGCCGGGGGCCAGACGCGCCACGACGATGGCGACGACGAAGACGCCGCCGAGGTCGCGCGGCCACGGCCCGAGCTCGAGGACGCCGAGCGCCCAGGCCACGGCCGCGTAGGAGGCGACGTCGAGCGCGAGCGCGCGCGACGGCGTCCAGACCGTGCGTCCCGACGCGACCAGCGCGACGCTGCCCGCGGCGGCCGCGACGAGGACGGCGATCGCGAGCGCGCTCGCGATCTGCAGATCGGGAGCGTGTCCGACGAACGTCTGGCGCGTGACGCCGCGCCACAGGAGCGCCCAGATCGCCGCGGCGAGCACGGCATGCGCGACGGAGATCACGCCGCGAAAGGTACTGTCCGGCCGTGAGCCTCGCCCGGATCGCGATCGCCGCGCGGCGCGTCCCTCCGTGGACGGCGTCGGCCGTCGAGGCATGCGCCGCCGTCTTCGCCGTCCTTGCCATCCTCGTCGCCTCGGGCGCGACGCGGGGCCTCGACCTCGCGACGATCGTGCTCTTCCAGTCGGTCGCCTCGTACCCGCTGGACCTCGTGGCGAACGCGCACACGCTCGTCGGTCAGCTCGTCGTGACGCTGGCCATCGCCGCGGTCCTCGCCGCCGTGATCTGGCGCCGCTACGGCGGGTACGCCTGGCTCGCGCCGGGCCTCATCCTCGTTACCGGCGCCGTCGAGCTGGCCTTCAAGCTCCTCGTCCCGCATCCGAGCCCGCCGCGGGAGTTCGTGCGCGCGTTCCACAACGTCCTCGGCATCGAGGGACCGCCCGCCTCGTTCCCCAGCGGCCACGTCGCGAGGATCGCGTTCTTGGCCGTCATCGTCGCGGCGATCGTCCCGGGCCGCGTCTCCGTCATCGTGGCCGCGACGTTCATCGCGGCGAGCGTCTTCCTCCGCGTGTACATCGGGGACCACTGGATCAGCGACGCTGTCGCCGGCGCCGCGCTCGGTGTCGGGCTCGGCGCCGTCGGCGCGGCCTGGATGAGGGCAACGGCCTCGCGATAGCCTCTGCATCACCGCCATGCCGATCTACGACTATCGCTGTTCCTCCTGCCGCAAGCGCTTCGCCGTGTTCTTCCGCTCGTTCTCGGACGTCTCGAGCGCCGTGGCGTGCCAGCACTGCGGAAGCGCGGAGGTGGCGCGCCTCGCGCCGCGCGTCGCCCTCGTGACGGGCGAGGACGCGCGGCTCGATCGCCTCTCGGACCCGTCCGCGCTCGGCGACGTGGACGAGAACGACCCGGCGTCCGTCGCACGCTGGGCGAAGAAGCTGGGCCGCGAGATGGGCGAGGACCTGGGCGACGAGTTCGACGACGCGATGGACGAGCTCGCCGCGGGTGGCACGCCGGACGACGGCACGGGCGGCGAGCCCGACCCGATGCCCTACGAGGGCGGCTCGAGCGACGAGTAGCGCCGTCGCGCCGAGGCCCGGCACGGAGACGCGCTCGAGCGTGCGGCCGCAGCCGCGGAGCTACGACGTCGCGATCGTCGGCGCCGGCATCCTCGGCCTCGCGACCGCGTACGAGCTCCATCGGCGCGACACGGCATTGCGGATCGTCGTCGTCGAGAAGGAGCGGGCGCCCGCCGCGCACCAGACCGGGCACAACAGCGGCGTCATCCACTCCGGCATCTACTACCGCCCCGGCTCCGAGAAGGCCCGTCTCTGCGTGGAAGGGCGGCGCCTCCTCCTCGAGCACCTCGTCGAGCGGCAGATCCCCTTCGAGCTGTGCGGCAAGCTCATCGTCGCGCTCGCCGACGACGAGCTCCCGCGCCTGCGCGAGCTCGAGGAGCGCGGGAAGGCCAACGGCGTCGCGGGCGTCGAATGGATCGCCGGCGAGCGCATCCGCGAGATCGAGCCGCACGCGCGGGGCGTCGCGGCGCTGCGCGTCCCGGCCGCCGGCATCGTCGACTACACCGTCGTCGCGCAGCG
>JAGWSB010000128.1 GCA_028876375.1 Chloroflexota bacterium
CGGGACTCCTCTTCGACCGCACCTTCGGGCTCATCCCGCGCGCGCCGGTGTACCTCCTGGCGTTCCTCGGCGCGCCGCTCTTCATCCAGCGCGCGCGGTCCCGCGGCGTCGAGCTCATGGCGCTCCTCGCCGGCGCCCTGCTCTCCTTCGTCTACATCGCGGCGATCGCGTACTGGTGGGCCGACGGGTCGCCGCCCTCGCGCTACCTCCTCGCGTCGCTGCCGCTGCTCGTGCCCGCCGTCGCCGCGGGGTGGGAGGTCGTCCTCGGCGACGCGCTGCCCGCGGCCTGGCGCACGATCGCGCGCATCGCCGCGTGGCTCGCGCTCGCGGCCTCGGTCGCGGTCGTGTACGTCTTCGCGGTCCTGCCGAACACGCGGTACGACCTCGCGCTCGACATCCGCAAGACGGGATCGTCCGGCAAGCTCTTCGAGCTCGTCCAGCGCTCGCTCGGCGTCGACCCCGGGAAGCTCTTCCCGTCGCTGGTGCGGATCGACCCCGCGCACGTCGCGCTCGCGATCCTCTGGACCGCCATCGCCGTCGCGCTCGCGGCGATAGGCTCGCGCTCCTATGGCCCACGAGCACGAGCACGACGCGAGGGAGCGGCGCTTCCGCGAGGGTGACCGTGAGGCCTGGGAGCGCGAGGTCGACCCGCGCGAGCTCTTCGAGCCCGCCAAGCGGGACATCTACAACTTCATCGACGAGACGAAGGTGCGCTATCTGCGCCCGCTGCTGCCGGCATCGGGGAGCGCGCTCGAGATCGGCGCCGGCTCGGGCCGGCTTCTCGTCCGGCTCGGTCTCGAGCGGCCCTACCGTCTCGTCGCGCTCGACTACGCCGTCTATTCGATGCGCGCGGTGCGCGAGAACGCGCGCCGCGCCGGACGCGACGCGCGGCTCGTGCTCGGCGATGCGCGCGCCCTCCCGCTCGCCGACGCGTCCTTCGACGTCGTCCTCTCCGGCGGGCTCCTCGAGCACTTCCGCGACCCGCGCCCGGTCGTCGCCGAGATGGCGCGCGTGCTGCGGCCGGGCGGCCTCTTCTACGCCGACATCGTCCCGCGCAAGGTGTCGCTCTACCGCTGGGCCGAGCGCGAGCGGATGCAGCGCACCGAGCACCTCTACCAGGGCGTCTACGAGAGCGACCTTTCCAAGGCGGCGTGGGAGCGCGTCGTTCGCGACGCCGGACTGCGCGACGCGCGCGTGATCTCCGCCGGTGTCTACCCGCCCTACACCTTTCCGCGCTACGAGCGGCTCACCTGGCGCTACGGATCCTTCCTGCGCTCGCTCGACGGCACGGTCGTCGCGGACGTGCTCGGCTTCTTCTACATGGCGACGGCGAGGAAGGCGTGAGCGTCGTCCGCGCGGATCACGTCACGAAGACGTACCGGCTCCACCGCGAGAAGCAGCGCACGCTCAAGGAGGTCGTCCTGCGGCAGTACGCGCCCGTCGAGGAGGTCGAAGCGCTGCGCGACGTGAGCTTCGCCGTCGACCGCGGTCAGGCGTTCGGCGTGATCGGCTCGAACGGGTCGGGGAAGTCGACGCTGCTCAAGCTCATCGCCGGGACCTCTAAGCCCACGAGCGGGACGCTCGACGTGAACGGCCGCGTCTCCGCTCTCCTCGAGCTCGGCGCGGGGTTCCATCCGGACTTCAGCGGCCGCGAGAACGCCTACCTCAACGGCTCGCTCCTGGGGCTCAAGCGGAAGGCGATGGACGCCGCGATGCCGTCCATCGAGGCGTTCGCCGACATCGGGCGCTTCTTCGACGCGCCGGTGAAGACGTACTCGAGCGGCATGTACGCGCGCCTCGGGTTCGCCGTCGCGGTGCACGTCGACCCCGACGTCCTGCTCGTCGACGAGGTCCTCGCGGTCGGCGACGAGTACTTCCAGCACAAGTGCTTCGCGAAGATCTCCGAGTTCCGCCGGGAGGGCCGGACGATCGTCCTCGTGTCGCACGACCTCGGCGCGGTGAGCCGCCTGTGCGAGCAGATCATGTGGCTCGACGGCGGACGCGTCGCCGCCATGGGCAAGGTGCGCGACGTGGTCAACGCCTACCAGCGGACGGTCGGCGAGCGCGAGCAGCGCGAGCGCGCCGCTCGCGGCGAGGTCGGCGCGCGCTGGGGCTCGAAGGAGATAGAGATCGTGCGCGCGCGGATCCTCGACGCCGGGGGTGAGGAGCGCGCGGTGCTCGACAGCGGCGAGCCGGCGGCGATCGAGATCGCGTATCGCAACGGCGCCGACGTGAAGGACGCCGTGTTCGGCGTGTACGTCTACCGCGACGACGGCGTCGGCGTGTACGGGACGAACACGCTCATCGACGGCTGCGAGCCCTCGCTCGCTCCGGAGGGGACGGTACGGTTCCGCGTCGACGCGCTCGACCTGCTCCCCGGCGCGTACGACGTCGACGTCGGCATCATCGATCCGCAGGACCGCTACTACGATTACCTGCAGAAGGGCCTCGCGCTGCGGGTGATCGGACGGAGCCGCGAGGTCGGCCTGGCGCGACTCCGTCATCGCTGGGAGTTCGACCGCTAGCTCGATCGCCGCGCGATCGATCGGGGCGTCGGTGATACGACACCGAGCCTTCCCGTGCGCGACCAGGTCGTCGATCATCGATCGCGGCCGGTCATGGCCGAACGGAAACGGGAAGGATGGCCTCCTCCGGGTGCAGCGATCGTCGCTCGTCCTCGTCGCCCTGCTCGTCGCGATGGCGTCCGCCGCATCACCGGCCGTCGCCGCGTCGCCGACCACATCTGCCGACGCGTCCTCGGCCGCGGGCCAGCGCAGCACCATCCTCGTTCGCTTCGCGTCTTCGCGCGAGCGCGACGCCGCCGTCGCCCGCCTCGGCGCGGCGCGGAAGCGTCCGGTCGGCGCGACGGGGTTCGAGCGGATCGAGGTCCCCGGTCCCGCGGATGCCGCCGTCGCCGCGCTGCGCTCGCTCCCCGGCGTTCTCGACGCCGAGATCGACGGCCGCGTCCACGCGACGTTCACGCCGAACGATCCGTACTACCCGAGCGACCCGCTCACCGGCATGGGCGAGTGGGGGATCCGTGACACGAGGACGAACGCGGCGTGGGACGTCCAGCGTGGATCGTCGTCGATCACGATCGCGGTCGTCGACACGGGCGTCGATCTCGGACACCCCGACCTCGCCGGCTCGCTCGTGCCCGGAACGCGGATCGTGTCGTCACCCGATGCGCGCTGCGCGGCGGGCACCGACGCGAGCGACGACAACGGCCACGGCACGCACGTCGCCGGCATCGCCGCGGCGTCGGGCAACGACGGCTTCGGCATCGCCGGCGTGGCCTTCGGCGTGCGTGTCATGCCGGTCAAGGTCCTCGACTGCACCGGCGCCGGCCTCGACGCCGACGTCGCGGAGGGGATCACCTACGCGGCGGACCACGGGGCGCGGGTCATCAACATGTCGCTCGGCGAGGAAGCCGCCGCGAGCGTCACGCAGGCCGCGGTCGCCTACGCGATCGGGAAGGGCGTCGTGGTCGTCGCCGCCGCCGGGAACTGCGGCCAGGTCTCCCGGGAGTGCCCCATCGCGAACGCGCCCGAATACCCCGGGTCGTTCCCCGGCGTCCTCGCCGTGGGCGCCGTCGACTCCGGCGACACGTACGCCAGCTTCTCGACGGCGAACGCGTACGTCGGGATCACCGCGCCCGGCGTGGGGATCTTCTCGGACTTCCCGCGCTATCCCGTCGTGCTGGGAACGTCGAACGCCGGCTTCGCCGCGCTGAGCGGGACGTCGATGGCGACGCCGTTCGTCTCCGGCGCGGCGGCACTGCTCCTGTCCCAGCAGCCGACGCTCGCGCCGGCCGCGGTCGTCGCGCGCCTCGAGGCGACGGCGGACAAGGTCGGCGGGCAGACCGGGTTCAGCCCGCAGTACGGCAACGGGCGGCTCGACACGTACCGCGCGCTCACCGACCCGTGGCCGACGACGCCCATCGCCACGCCGATCCCGGCCGCGCCCGCGCCCAACGTCGCGCCGGCGCCGTCCGCGGCGCCCAGCCCCGCTCCGACGCCCGCGCCGAAGCCGATGCCGCTCATCCCGCCCGCGGGCGCG
>JAGWSB010000046.1 GCA_028876375.1 Chloroflexota bacterium
GTCGCGCTCGCGGCGCTGGCGGACCTCGCTCGGACCGCGGCCGGTGACGCGAACGTCGAGGCCGCGGCGGTACGGGACCGCGGATCGATCGACCTGCGCGTCGACGAGCGCGGAGTGGGGGAGACCCTCGCGTGCGGCACCGGCGCGTGCGCGGCCGTCGCCGCGGCCGCGGCGAGGGGTCTGGTGGACGACGTCGTCTCGGTCCGGCTCCCCGGCGGCACGCTCGCGGTGCGCGCGGGCGCGAACGCCTACGAGCTGCGCGGACCGGCGGAGCGCGTGTTCAGCGGGACGACGGCATGACGATCGACACGGCGGCGCCGGCGGAGCGCGCGTTCCTCGTCGCCCTCGATACCGGGGCGCGCGGCTTCGACGTCGACGACTCCCTGGACGAGCTCGCCACGCTCGTCGAGGCTGCGGGCGGCCGCGTCGTCGGTCGCGCGGAGCAGCGCCGGCGGGCCCCCGACCCGAGCACGTACGTCGGCAAGGGCAAAGCCACCGAGCTCGTCGTGGAAGCGCGCCGGGTCGCCGCCGATCTCCTGGTGTGCGACGACGAGCTGACGCCGCAGCAGCAGCGCGACCTCGAGGAGCTGGCGAAGATGCGCGTCGTCGATCGATCCGCGGTCATCCTCGACATCTTCGCCAAGCACGCGCAGAGCAAGGAAGGGCGCATCCAGGTCGAGGTCGCGCAGCTCGAGTACGTGAGGCCGCGGCTGCGCGGGATGTGGCGGCACCTCGAACGGACCGGCGGCGGCGTGGGGACGCGCGGCCCTGGCGAGACGCAGCTCGAGAGCGACCGTCGCGTCATCGAACGGCGCCTCGCCGACCTGCGGCAGCGGCTGCACGAGGTCGAGCGTCAGCGCGAGCGGAGCCGACGCTCGCGTTCGCAGGACGGGCTCTTCCTCGCGGCGCTCGTCGGCTACACGAACGCGGGGAAGTCGACGCTGCTCAACGCTCTGAGCGGCGCGGACGTCCTCGTCGCCGATCAGCCCTTCGCCACGCTCGATCCGACGACACGGCGCGTCGAGCTCCCGAACGGCACGGTGATCCTCTTGTCCGACACGGTCGGGTTCATCAACAAGCTCCCGCCCACGCTCATCGCCGCTTTCCACGCGACGCTCGAGGAGCTGAGCGACGCCGACCTGCTCGTCCACGTCGTCGACGCGCCGCACCCCGACCTGCACGAGCGCATGACCGTCGTCGACGCGACGCTCGCCGACCTCGGCCTGTCCGACCGCCCGCGCCTCGTGGTCCTCAACAAGGCCGACGCGCTGCGCGGCACGCAGGGGAGTGCGCTCCGCGAGGCGCTCTCGAGCGAAATGCCGACCGCGGTGTGGACGTCGGCCACGACGGGGGAGGGGATGGGGGAGCTGCGCGAGCGCCTGGCCCACGCCGCTCGCGCCGGATGGCTCGTCGTGCGCCTGCGGCTCCCGCACAGCTCCGGTGCGCTCGTGCAGCGCATCCGCGAGCGCGGATCCCTGCGCCGGGCGGACTACACCGAAGCCGGTATCGAGATCGAGGCGGAGGTCCCGGCCTCGTTCGCCGCCGAGCTGCAGCGCTTCTCGGTGGGACCGACCGGACGGCGCGCGCCGGAGGCCGACCGGACCGGCTGAGACGTCCGCGCGACCCGTGCAGGCTCCCGCTCGCTCACCATACTGGCGGTCGTGCGCCGGCTCGCGGTCGCGCTCGTCGTCGCCCTCATTGCGTCGCTGTTCGGGGCCCCGCGCCCCGCGGCCGCCGCGGGCTGCGGCATGCCCGGAACGCCGACGACGACCGTCTACCTCCCGAACGTCACCAAGACCCTCGGCGGGCCGAGCGGATGGGTCACCCCGTTCATCGTCCAGAACGTCGGGGTCGGCGCGACGACGCTCGAGGTGAGCTTCTACGGCTTCTACGACGGCGCGCTCGTCACCTGCCGCGCCGTCCCCGCTCTGGCGCCGGGGACGTCCTTCGCCGACGTGCCGAACAACGACGCGGACCTGCCGGACAACGCGCAGTTCGCCGTCGTCGTGCGCTCGTTCGGATCGCCCGTCGTCGCCGTGGTGAACGAGCAGCAGGGCGTCGGCGCGCGCTCCGAGTCGATGTCCTACGTCGGTCTCACCCAGGGCGCGACGACGCTCGCGCTCCCGTACGTCGCCAAGGCCGTCGGTGGCTGGACGACGACGTTCGTCATGCAGAACGTGGGAGCGGCCGACGCCGCGGTCACCATCGCGTTCGCCAGCGCCGACGGCACGCGCACGGCGACGCTGACGCGCACGATCGCCGCCGGACGCTCCGCCTTCGTCGATCCGTCCTACGAGCCGAGCCTCCTCGCGGGCACGGAGTACGCGGTCACGGTCACGTCCTCGCAGCCCGTCGCGGCCGTCGTCAACGCGCAGAACGACCTGCCGACGGTCGCCAGCCCGCGCGCGCTCAGCTACAACGGCGTGCCCGCGGGCGTGGCCGCGTCCGCGTACCTGCCTTCGGTCGCCAAGAACACCGACGGCATCGGCCGAACGACGCGCGTCATCGTGGAGAACACGGGCGCGACCGACGCGACGCCGAGCCTCGCCTTCCAGGGCGCCAGCGGCGGCGCCGTGACCCTGGCCGCGCCCGCCGCCGTCAAGCCGGGCCGGTCGTGGTCGTTCGACCCGCGCTACCAGACGGACGGCGTGACGGCGTGCGGATCGGCGGCCTCGGCGCTCTGCCTCGCGGACGGCGAGTACGGGCTCACGGTGAGCGGAGGCAGCTTCGCTGTCGTCGGCGCCACGCTCAGCACGACGACCGCGATGGGGAACATCGCGGCCGTTCCCGCTCCCTCGCGCATCTACCTGCCGAACATCACGCGCACGCTCGGCGGCGCGACCGGATGGACGACGCCGATCGTGCTGCAGTCGGCCGGGGCGACGAGCGCGACGCTGCGCTGGTACCGCTTCGCCGACGGGAGCCTCGCCCTCACGCAGTACGTGCCGTCGCTGGTGCCCGGCGGCAGCGTGCGCATCGACCCGCGGACCGTCTCGGGCCTCGCCGACGGCACGCAGTACGCCGTCGTCGTCGACGCGACGGCGCCGATCGTCGCGGTCGTCCAGGAGATGAGCTTCCAGGGCGGCGACGGCACGATGGCCTACGAGGGCTTCGCGGCGAGCGGCGCGCTCACGCCGGCGCCGGTCCTCTCGTCGATCGCCGTCACGCCCGCGACCGCCGCAGTGGGCCTGAACGCGAGCCAGCAGCTCACCGCGACGGTGACGGATCAGAGCGGGAACGCCGTGATCGGCGTCCCGGTCACGTGGTCGGTCTCGCCCGCGACCGCCGGGACCGTGAGCGCGAGCGGGCTGTTCACCGCGGGCGGCGCGGCGACGACGGCGACGGTCAGCGCCACGTTCGGCACGCTCAGCGGCAGCGCCGTCCTGACGCTCCAGGCCACGACGCTCACGACCGGCGGGTTCACCTTCATGATCCGGGCGACCTCGACGTCCGACCTCTACATCGAGCAGTCGATCTCCACCGCGGATTCGCAGACGATCGCGACGACCGTCGATGCGGACGCCGCGGACGTGCAGACGACCTACGGCCGGCCGTTCACGACGCGGCCCCAGGTCTACGTCTTCCCGACCACGCCGGCCTACACGAGCGGGCTGCAGAGCGTGTTCGGCGTGTCCGCGACCCAGGCGGCGATCACCGGGCAGCAGACGTCGGGATTCTTCCAGTGGACCTCGACCAATGGCGCCGTCGCGACGAAGCTCGCGCTCAACTGGCAGAGGGTCGGCGCGCAGACCCCGATGACGACCTCACGCCACGAGCTGACGCACATGATGATCACGCAGATCGCGAAGCCCTCCGCGAGCATCAGCATCCCGGCCTGGATCAATGAAGGGAGCGCGCGCCTCGAGGAGTTCACGGTCGCGGGAACGACCCACTGGCAGAACGAGAACCGTTACGGCGCGGCGTCGATGGTCGCCGCGCGCAACTACTTCGCCCTGGTGGACCTCACCGACCAGACGACGTGGAACGCGCGGACGGGCGACCCGGCGGTCTACCAGTACTACGAGGCGTCACAGATGGTGCAGCTGCTCCGCAGCGACGTCGGGACGGCGGGCGTCACGCGGATCTTCGACCTCATGGGGCAGGGGCAGGCCTTCGACGCGGCGTTCCAGACCGTCACCGGCCAGACGACGGCGACGTTCGCCGCGAGCGTCCCGGCGCGTCTCCAGGCGATCTCCGCGGTCTATCCCTACGTCGTCACGAGCAACGACACCGACGCCGGCGCGGGCCTCAGCTACTTCCTGTACGGGTTCCAGCCGAACTCGAGCCTCACGGTGAACATCCAGTCCGGGCAGTACTCGAATACGAACCCCGCGCGCACCGCGAACGCCTACGGCTTCGTCCTCACCAGCTACCTCGGCGCGAACTGGCCCACCGGGACGTACAGCTTCACCGTCACGGGCATCACCCCGCCCAGCTCGACGACCCCCGGCGTGAGCGTCACCTTCACCGTGACGGCGGCAAAGACGTCATCCGTCGACCCGGGGGCCGCCATCACTCCCTAGCGGTCAGGAGCGCCCGGTCACGATGGGCACGCTCGGGTCGTTGCCCCATTCCTCCCACGAGCCGTCGTAGGTGCGCACGTCGTCGTGTCCGAGCGCTGTAAGCACCAGATGCGTGAAAGCCGCGCGCACGCCGCCCTGGCAGTAGGTGATGGTGCGCGTCTCCGGGCCGAAGCCCGCGTCCGCGTAGAGCGACTCGATCTCGTCCGGATCCTTGAGCGTCCAGTCGTCCTCGAGCGCGTCGCGCCAGAGGACGTTCACCGCTCCCGGAACGTGGCCGCCGCGCGCGGCGCGGACCTCCTCGCCCGTGTACTCGCTGTCGCGGCGGACGTCGAGCAGCCACGGGTCACCGCTGCGGACGGCCTCGAGGACGTCCTCCTTGGACGCGACGACGCCCTCGCGGGCATGGGGGACGAACCGCGCAGGGGTCGCACGCGCCTCGCCGCGCTCGAGAGGGCGGCCCTCGCGCTGCCACTTCGGGATCCCGCCCTCCATCACGGCGCAGGCGTCGTGCCCGTACGCGCGCAGCGCGAGCCACAGGCGCGCCGCGCTGTGCCCGCCTTCGGAGTCGTAGCCGACGACCATCGTGTCGTTGCCGATGCCGAAGCGGGCCATGGCGCGCGCGAAGTCGTCGGGCGCGGCGAGCATCCACCGCGGATGTCCCGACGGCGGCGGCGGCGCGGCGATGTCCGTCGACCAGTCGCAGTAGACGGCGCCGGGGAGATGGCCGTCGAGGTAGGCGGCGTGCTCGTCCCGGTCGAACGCGTACCGGCAGTCCACGATCCGGACGGCAGGGTCGGTCAGCTTCGCCGCCACCTGGTCGATCGACCAGAAGAGCTCGGGGTGCACGAGCCGGCTCACGGCGAGAATGATGGCCGATGCGTCAGGGGGACCTCGGCCGCGCCCTCGCGCTCGTCCGGCGCCGCACGCACCGCGGCCCGCCGCTGCGCGTTCGCCTCATGGAGAAGGCCGAGTGCCACCTCTGCGCCGACGCCTACCGCGCGCTGCGGCGCGTCGGCCTCGACCGTCCGCTCGAGGTCGACCGTGTGGACATCCAGGCGGCGCCGCCCGAGGTCCACGACCGCTACGTCCTGCGCATCCCGGTGCTCGTGGTGCGGGGCGAGGAGCTCGACCTCGCCGGCCTCGACGACAAGGCGATCGCGCACTGGCTCAGCGAGGTCGGGCCAGCCTAGTCGGACGTCGCTCGTCGGTCGACCTCTCACTCGTCTCCTTGGCGTTCGGCCCGCTCCGCGTCGTCGAATGCTTTGCGGAGGTGCGGGTCGCTGACGTGGAGATATCGAGAGGTCGTCGCCAACGACGTATGTCCAGCGATCCGCTGCGCTACCTGGACACCTGCGTGACGGGCGAGGGTCGTGAGACGGCTGTGTCGCAGCCAGTGCGGCGATACTCGGAACGGGAGCCCGGCCCGTCTCGAGGCGGTGTCCACGATCCGCTGGATCTGACGCACAGAGAGAGGGCGGACCTCTGCGCGTGTCGTCCCGATGAACATGGCGGGGTGGTCGTCCGTACGCGTCGCGAGATACCGCGCCAGCCATCCCGCGGCGTCCTCCGTGAGCAGGACGAGGCGCGAGCGTCCACCTTTGCCGATGACCTCCGCCTCGCGACGCTGGAGGTCGACCTGACGGACGGACAGGGCGGCGAGCTCCGACACACGTACGCCGGTCCCGAACAGGACCTCGATGATCGCCCGGTCACGTGTGCCCGTTCGGCTCGTCAGGTCGACGCCGTTCCGGAGACGGTCGGCCTCGTCCCGATCGAGATGTCTGATCTCGACATCGCGCTCTTTCGCCAGCTCGAGCGTGTCGTCCGGGTCCGGGACGCTGATCCGCCGTTGACGAAGGCAATACTTCAGGAGATTGCGGAGCGCGATCGCGTACAGGTTCCGCGTTCCGGGGCCGATCGGCTTGCCGGTCGCCGGGTCGCGCCGCCGCGACAAGTACAAGCGATAGGCGCGCAGCCGATCCTCCGTGATGTCATCGGGTCCCAGCGCGGCCCTCTGTTCGTGCGTCGTGAACGCCAGCCACTCCACGAACGTCTCGAGGTAGGCCGCATACCGCTTGACGGTCAGCACCGAGCGTCCAGTGATCTCAACGTCCTCGAGATAGTCGTGAACGAGCGCCGTCAGTCCGCCGCTCCCCTGAGATGACGTGTTATCTCGCTTGTGCGACGTAGCCATCTGCGGCAAGGTACCAGGTGCCTGAGCGCCTGTCGACGCTTCCCCAGCCAGGGCCGGGGACCGCGCCTGTACCGCTCCCGGCCCCGCCGCTGCGGCTAGGAGGCCGCGGCCACCCTCTGTTCGCCGAGCTCCTCGAGGGTCCGGCCCTTCGTCTCTTCCGCGAGGCCGAGGACGACGAGGGCGGTGAGCACCACGAGCGCGGTGAAGAACGCGAAGACGCCGCTCTGACCGAGCGACGGTGCGAGCAGCGGCACCGCGAACGGCGCGAGGATGCCGAAGCCGCGACCGATGGCGGCCGCGCTGCCGGAACCACCGCCGCGGATCGCCGTTGGATACAGCTCGGGCGTCAATGTGTACACGACGCCCCACGCGCCGAGGTTGAAGAACGACAGCAGCGCGGCCCAGACGAACGCGAGCGTCCCCGTCCCCGCGTTCCCGAAGAGAAGGGCTGAGGCCGCGGTCCCGAGCAGATAGACGATGAGCGTCGGCTTCCGGCCCCAGCGGTCGACGAGCCACGCCGCGCTGAAGTAGCCGGGCACCTGCGCGATCGTCGAGAGGAAGAAGAACTCGTTGCTCTTGACCTCGGTGAGGCCGCGCGCCGCCAGCAGGCTTGGCAGGTACGTGAACACGCCGTAGTAGGTGAACGTGATCCCGGCCCAGAGGAGCCAGAGCGTGAGCGTCCGCTTGGCGAACGCGCGCGACCAGAGGTCGGCGAGGCCGACCTTCGGCGCCGGCGGCGGGGCGACGGCGCGCGCGACGGTGATGAGCGCGGCTCCCCCTTCGCGCTCGACGCGGCGGACGACCGCGTCGGCCTCGTTGAGCAGCCCCTTGGACGCGAGATAGCGCGGGGACTCCGGCAGCGCGCGCCGCAGGTACGCGACGTAGAGCGCGGGCAAGCATCCGACGAAGGTCGCGCCGCGCCAGCCGAAGGTCGGGATCACGAAGATCGCGATGAGGCCGGCGAGGATGGTCCCGTAGGCCCAGAAGGACTCGAGGAGGACGATCATCCGGCCGCGCTTCGCGCTCGGCGAGAGCTCGGAGACGAGCGTCGAGGCGACGGGCAGCTCGCCGCCGAGCCCGAGACCGGCGACGATCCGCGCGGCCACGAACGTCTCGAACGTCGGCGCGAGCGTCGTGAGGAGGCTGCCGAGGGAGAACACCAGGAGCGTGGCCTGGAACACCGTCCGCCGGCCGTAGCGGTCGGCCAGGCGGCCGGAGATGGCCGCGCCGAGGAACATCCCGACGAATCCGGCGCTCGCGATCCAGGGGATCCGCCCCGCCTCGAGGCCGAACTCGCGCGCGACGGGAGCGACGAGGAAGGCGACGAGGATCACGTCCATCGCGTCGAACATCCAGCCGAGGCCGCTCACGACGAGCAGCCGCCGGTGGAAGCGGTTCAGCGGAACGGCGTCGAGCCGCGCGGTGAAGGAGCCGGCCGTGCTCACGCGCACAGGCTAGCGGTCGCTAGCCGACGCGGCCTTCCGCGACCAGCAGCTCGGCGTTCAGCACCGACGCGCCCGCGGCGCCACGGATGGTGTTGTGGCCGAGGACGACGAACTTCGTCCCGAGGATGGGATCCTCGCGGACGCGGCCGACGGTCGAGGCCATCCCCTTCTCCGCGTCGCGGTCGAGGATGGGCTGCGGTCTGTTCTGCTCCTCGCGGACGACGATGGGGTGCTGCGGCGCCGTCGGCAGGCAGCGCTCCTGCGGCCGGCCGCGGAAGGCGCGCAGCGACGCCTTCACCGCGTCGACGCTGGGCTTGCCGCGCAGCGTCAGGCTGACCGTCTCGGTGTGGCCGTCGCGCACGGACACGCGGTTGCAGTGAACGGACATGGGGATGCCGGCGGGGACGAAGTCCGTGCCGTTCCAGCCGCCGAGGAACTTGTTCGTCTCCTCGAGGACCTTCTCCTCTTCGTCGGCGATGTACGGGATGACGTTGTCGAGCGCGTCGAGCGAGGCGACGCCGGGGTAGCTCGCGCCGGAGAGCGCCTGCATCGTCGTGACGACGGCCCTCTCGATGCCGAAATCGCGGTGCAGCGGCGCGAGCGCGAGGCTGAGGTGGATCGTCGTGCAGTTCCCGTTCGCGACGATCGAGCCGGTCCACTTGCGCTCGCGGCGCTGGCGCTCCAGCGCGCCGACGTGGTCGAAGTTGACCTCGGCGAGGAGGAGCGGCACGTCCGGCTCCATGCGGTGCGGCGAGGCGTTGGTGAAGACGTGGTGCCCCGTCCTCGCGAGCTCCGTCTCCAGGTCGCCGGCGACCTCCGTCGGCAGGGCGCTGAAGCAGATGTCGGCGTCCACGCTGCCGTCGGTCGGCAGCACTTCCATGTCGGCGACGCCGTCGGGCACGTCCGTCGCCAGGAGCCAGTGGACCGACTCGCCGAAGCGCTTCCCCACCGAGCGATCCGAGCCCGTGAGCGCGACGACCTCGAAGAACGGATGGCCGGCGAGCAGGCTGATGAACCGCTGCCCGACCGTGCCCGTCGCGCCGAGGACCGCGACCTTCCGCTTCTTCACGGCGCCAGTGTGCCGGATGCGGAGGGCTGCGTCGCGCGCGACGAGTGGAACTCGTCGTGGACGGCGCGCACCGCCTTCGCCTGATCGGCCTCCGCGACGCAGAACGAGATGTTGAGCTCGCTCGAGCCCTGCGCGATGGCCACGACGTTGACTCCGAGCCGGCCGAGCGCGCCGAACACGCGCGCCGCGACGCCCGGCGTCCCGCGCATCCCATCCCCCACCGCGGCGACGACCGCGATGGGCCGCTCGACGGCGACGCGCTCCACGTCGTGGTGCGCGAGCTCCTTCGCGAGCATCCGCTCCAGCGCGCCCTTGAGGCGGTCGACCGTCTCGGCGGGGACGACGATGCAGATCGAGTTCTCGCTCGAGGCCTGGCTGATCATCAGCACCGAGACGCCCTCCGCCGCCGTCGTGTCGAAGACCTTGGCGGCGAAGCCGGGGATGCCGCTCATTCCCGCGCCCTGGACGGTGAGGAGCCCGAGGCCGCCGAGCGACGTCGTGGCCTTCACCACGCTGCCGTCGGCGACGGCCTCGCTGACGATCGTGGTCCCGGGGTCGTCGGCCGCGAACGTGTTGAGGATGCGCACGGGGATCCCGAGCTCGATCGCCGGGAGGACCGCGCGCGGATGCAGCACCTTCGCCCCGAAGTACGAGAGCTCCGCCGCCTCCGCGTACGACAGCTGCGGCAGCGGCTTCGCCGACGGGACGATGCGCGGGTCGGCGCTCATGACGCCGCTGACGTCGGTGTAGATGAGGCATGCGTCGGCGCGCAGCGCGGCGGCCAGGATCGCGGCGGTGTAGTCGGACGCGCCGCGACCGAGCGTCGTCGTGACGCCCTCGCCGGTCGCTCCGATGAACCCCGTGACGATGGGCACCCCTCCGGCGCGGAGCATCGGCACCAGCACCTCGTTCGCCCGCGCGTACGTCTCCTCGAACGCCGGCGCGGCGTTCCCGAACGCGTCGTCGGTGACGACGATGCCCGTCGCGGAGACGGGGCGCGCGTCGATGCCGCGCGAGCGCAGCGCCGCGGCGACCAGATGCGACGACGCCATCTCCCCGAAGGAGGCGATGGCGTCCTGCGACCGCGCGCTGCACTCGCGCAGCAGCGCGACGCTTCGCAGGAGCGCGGTCGTCCGCTGCGCCAGGTCGCGCAGGGTCGCGCTCACGTCGTCGGTCTGAGCCCCGGCGGCCTTTCGCAGCAGCTCCTCGTGCGCCGTCTCGAGGCGCGCCATCGTCGCCTCGGCCCCCGTGACGTCGCCCGCGGCCGCGGCGCGGGCGGCGCCGATGAGCGCGTTCGTCGTGCCGGCCGTCGCCGAGACGACGACGACCCTGTCGCCCTTCACGCCGGCGACGATGCGCGCCAGGCGCTCGAGCACCTCCGGCGTCGCGACGGAGGTGCCGCCGAACTTGAGGACGGTCGTGGTCATCTAAAGCCCCGGGCGATCTGGATCACGTCGCCGAGTATGGCGCTCGCCGTTGCGTCGCCTCCCGCGCCGGGCCCCATGAACGTGAGCGTCCCGGCGAGATCCGTCTCCAGCCGCACGACGTTCGTCGGGCCGACGGCCTGACCCTCCAGCGACGCCGCCGCGACCTCCTCGGGGCCCACGCGCGCCTTCGTCGCCTTCTCGCCGAAGTCCGCGACCGCCAGGTAGCGCACGCGCCGCCCGCGCGATCCGGCGTCGCGCACCTTCTCGGCCGTGAGCGACCGGAGCGAGGTCCGCGCGACCTGGTCGGGCGGGAACCAGCGGCCCTCGAGCAGGCTGACGAGGATCGACAGCTTGTACGCCGCGTCCCAGCCGTCCACGTCCGCGCTCGGGTCGGCCTCGGCGTAGCCCTTCGCCTGCGCCTCGCGCAGCGCCTCGTCGAACGCCGCGCCCGCCTCCATGCGCGAGCAGATGTACGTCGTCGTCCCGTTGACGAGGCCGCTGAGCACACGCGGGCGCACCGCGCCGAGCGCGCGCGCCGCGGCGACGACGGGGATGGCCGCGGCCACCGCGGCCTCGAAGCGCAGCTCGCGCTTCGCCGAGCGCGCCGCCTCGTGGAGGACGCGCCACTCCTTGGCCACGACCTCCTTGTTCGCGGTGACGACGTGCTTTCCGCGCTCGAAGGCGGCGAGGTGCAGGTCGAGCGCGGGGCGATGACCGCCGATGACCTCGACGACGACCTCGACGCTCTCGTCGTCCAGGATCTCGAAGGGATCGGTCACCAGACGCGCGTCGACGGCGCGGGCCTTCGTCGCGTCGCGCACGCACGCGCCCGCGAGCTCGAGGGGGCGCCCGGCGGCGGCCTCGAGGCGCTTCGCGCGCTCGCCCATGGCCTTCGCCACGGCGCCGCCGACGGTGCCGAGGCCGAGCAGGCCGACGCGGAGCGGACGGCTCATCCGATCGCCTGCTCGAGGAGGTCGAGGGCCGTCGCGACGCTCGCGCGGCGGTTCCCCGCGCGGTCGAAGGCGAAGCGGCAGGTGCGCACGCTCGAGTGCTTCTCGCTGTCGACCGCGACGTACACCAGGCCGATGGGCTTGCCGGGGGTCGCGCCGGTCGGTCCGGCGATCCCGGTGATGCCGAGGCCGATCGCCGCGCCCAGGCGCTCCCGGGCGCCGCGCGCGAGCGCCGCGGCGACGACCGGCGAGACCGCGCCGTGGCTGTGGATGAGGTCGGCGGGGACGTCCGCGAGCTCGGTCTTGGCCGCGTTCGAGTACACGACGGCGCCGCCCTGGTAGTGGTCGCTCGAGCCCGAGAGCTCGCTGAGGACGGCTCCGAGGAGCCCGCCGCTGCACGACTCCGCGCTCGCGACCGTGAGCTTCCGCCGCTTGAGGCGCGGCTGCAGGGCCTTCATCCGCGCGACGAGGTCGTCATACGAGGGCGCGCTCTTGGGGGGCATGCGGACAAGACTAGAGAAACGAGGGCTACTGGTACGTGAACGTCTTCTCGACGACCTGACCCTGGTCCCCCAGCTTCCCGAGGAGCTGGCCGTTGTACACGACCTGCGTCACTCCGGCGTTGCCGGTCCGGATGAGGATCTGCTTGCCCTGGAACGTCTGCACCGCGCCGTTCTGCAGGACCTTGCCGGTGCCCGCCGCCTGCGCGCCGTCGACCTGCGCGAGCAGCCACGCGTCGCCGCCGCTGATGCGGACGGTGACGACGGCCGCGGTGAACGCCACGGTGACGGTGCGCGTCTCGGTCGACTCCGCTCCCGTCGCCGTCCGCGCGACGAAGCGGACGGCGTGCGTGCCCGCGGGGTAGTTGATGGAGTCGGAGAAGCGCCCGTCCGACCCGACCGTGATGGTGGCCCCGTTGACCAGGAGGCTCGTGACGCCCTTGTCGACGCGCCCGGCGATCGGGACGGCGGAGTTGGTGTAGGTCGCGTTCTGCGCGGGCTGCTCCACCACGACCTGCGGCGGCTGCTCCGGGCCGACCGACGACCGTGCGGCGACGTCGAACAGGACCGTCCGCGACACGACGCTCACTTTCCCGGCCGCGTCGAGCACCTGCACCTCGATGTGGTTCGACCCCGGCCGCAGCGTCACCGGCACCGAGAAGGTGCCGTCGGCCTCCGGACGGATGTCGGGGAAGGTGTCCGGCCCGGGGAACACCCGGACGGTCACGCGCCCGTCGGGCAGCGTCTTGCCGCGCACCAGGTAGTCGGCGCGGTCGGCGATGGTGTCCCCCGCGGGCTGCGACACCTCGATCCGCGGCGGCGTCGCGAACGACGC
The DNA here is from genome assembly GCA_028876375.1 of Chloroflexota bacterium. Classification (GTDB taxonomy): domain Bacteria; phylum Chloroflexota; class Limnocylindria; order P2-11E; family P2-11E; genus JACPOT01. The sequence goes on from JAGWSB010000046.1 coordinate 12,944, forward strand.
GAACTGGTACGAGAGGTAGCCGACGAAGAGGACGACGGCGGCGAGGACGATGAACGGCACGAGGATGGTGGGCGAGATGAAGACCCCGCTGCGCATGACCGGGCGCATCGGCTCGAAGCGGCGCGGCGCCTCCGGGGTCATCGAGCGCTCCGCGGTGTAGACGCCGACGAGCTCGCTCGCGTCGAGGTCCAGGTACTCGGCGTAGTTGCGGAGGAACCCCTTGGTGTAGACGGCACCGGGCAGCCAGCGGTCGTCGCCGCTCTCGAGCGCCGCGAGGAACTTCTCGCGGATGCGCGTGTCCTCGGCGGCCTGCTCGAGAGTGATGCCCTTGCTCTCGCGCCGCTGCCGGAGGATCTCGCCGAGCCGCTGCGCCTCGCTCACTCGGCGTGCCTCCCCGCGTACACCTCGCGCATCTTGCCCGGACCCTGGGCGGGCCCGATGACGCCGCGGCGCTCCATGAGGTCGATGAGGCGGCCCGCGCGCGCGAAGCCGACGGTCATCTTGCGCTGGAGCATCGAGACCGAGGCCTGACCCGCGCGCTGGACGATCTCGACCGCCTCCTCGTAGCGGTCGTCGTCCATCTCGTCGGCGTCGTCGTCGCGCATCCGCGACGCCTCCTGCGCCTCGAGGATGGCGAGGTCGTAGCGCGGCGCTCGCTGCGCCTTCCAGTGGCGCGTCACCCGCTCCATCTCGACGTCGGAGACGAAGACGCCCTGCGCGCGCGCCGGCTTCGGCGCGTCGGGCGGCAGGACGAGCATGTCGCCCCGCCCCAGAAGCTTCTCCGCCCCCGTCATGTCCAGGATGGTGCGCGAATCGACGGCCGATGCGGTCGCAAAAGCGATACGAGCTGGGATGTTGGCCTTGATGAGGCCGGTGATGACGTCCACGGACGGCCTCTGGGTGGCCACGACGAGGTGGATGCCGGTCGCCCGGGCCAGCTGGGCGATCCGGGTGATGGCCTTCTCCACCTGGATGGGCGCGCTGATCATCAGGTCGGCCAGCTCGTCCACGACCAGGACGATGTACGGAACGCGGTCGACGCCGGTCCGCATCTCGTTGTACTTGTCGATGTTCCGCGCGGTGGCCCGGGCGAACAGCCGGTAGCGGCGGTCCATCTCCCCCACCGCCCAGTAGAGGGCGTGGAGGATCTTGTCGTGGTCGGTGACGACCGGGACGACGAGGTGCGGCACCTCGTTGAACGACGCGAGCTCGACCCTCTTGGGATCGCAGAGGATGAGGCGGACGTCGTCCGGGGTCGCGTTCATGAGCAGGCTGGTGATGATCGCGTTGATCGAGACGCTCTTCCCGGACCCCGTCTGGCCGGCGATGAGAAGGTGCGGCAGCCGCGCCAGGTCGGCGACGATGGGCGATCCCGCGACGTCGCGGCCGAGCGCCACGGTCAGCTTCGAGTTCGCGTCGCGGAACGCGGCCGACTCGGCGACGTCCTTGAGCGACACGAGGCCGATGGCGAGGTTGGGGATCTCGATGCCGACGACGCTCTTGCCCGGGATGGGCGCCTCGATGCGCAGGCTGCGCGCCGCGAGCGCGAGCGCGAGGTCGTCCGACAGCGCCTCGATCCGCGAGAGCTTCACGCCGGCGGCGGGCTTCAGCTCGTAGCGCGTCACGACCGGCCCGACGCTCACCTCGACGACCTTCGCCGCGATGCTGAAATGCGCGAGCGTCTCCTCGATGACCCGGGTGTTGCGGAGCACCTCGTCCTTGCCGGAGCGTGCGGCGGCCCCCTCCTCGAGGAGCTCCACCGGCGGCAGCGTCCAGGGCGTCTGCGGGGGATCCGCGTGGAGCACGCCTTCGGCCGCGACCGCCGCCGAGGGAAGGCCGGCGATCGACGGGGTGCCGACGACCCGCGGCGAGCCCACCGGCATCGGCGCGGTCGCTTCCGCGGCGGCGTGCGCCGCGAGCGCCGCCGCGCGCGCCTTCTCCTCCGCGGCCGTCCGCTTCGGCTTGTCCTCCGGGATGTTGATGCGAAGCGGCGCCGCCTCGAGCTCCTCGACGTCTTCTTCGTCCGCGTCGACGTCCGCTTCGACCCCGTTGGCGCGTGCGCTGCGACGCGGTGGCGAGCTGGTACCGCTCGGCAGCGTCATCCCCGGGCGCAGCGCCAGTGTCGGCCGCCGCGCCGCGACCGGCGCGACGAGCTCGGCGATGCCGCGCTCGGCGGCGATGACGATCCCGACGACGAAAACGGCGAGGAGAGCGACGACGGCGCCGACGCTGCCGAAGAGCGCCTCCAGCGCCCGCCCGACGAGGCGGCCCAGTCCCCCGCCGAAGCCGGTCGTGGCGGGATCGGCGAAAGAGATCTCGGCGATGGCCAGGAGCGCGACCGCGACGAGCGCCGCGCCGATGACCGGCATGACGAGGCGCGCGCGGAGCGCCGGCCACCACACGGCGGCGGCGCCGAGGACGAGCGCCGGCGGAACGAGCGCGCTGCCGGCACCCAGCGCGCCAACGAGGACCTCGCGCCACCAGTGGAGGATGGTGCCCTGGTCCGTGACCAGAGCGACCAGCGAGAGCGCCGCGAGGAGCACGATCGCGATCGCGCCGACCTCGCCGCGGATCTCGCGCTCACCGCGCGCGGACGCGGGCACGGCGCCACGACGTGGGCCCCGCCCTTTCCCGTTCCTCAACGTGACGATGCTATCGGGACTACAGCTGCATGACGACGGGAAGCACCATCGGACGGCGCTTCGTGCGCTCGTACAGGTAGTCGCTGACGGTCGAGTGGATCTCGTCGCGGAGCGCTGATACCTCGGCGAGACGGTCGCCCGTCTGGGCCTGCTCGAGGCCCTCGACGATCCGCTGCCGCGTCCCCTCGATCAGCTCCGCGGCGTCCTCATCGGGCACGAAGCCCTTCGTGACGATGTCGGGCCCGGCGACGAGGTGTCCGGTCTTGCTGTCGATGGAGATGACGACCAAGAAGATGCCCTCGCTGCCGATCGACAGCCGGTCGCGCATGACCGAGCGGCTCACGTCGGCCGCACCGTCGACGAACACCTGCCCGGAGGGGACGCTATCGGTCAGCCGTCCGCCCTCCGCGCCCAGCTCCACGACGTCGCCGTTCGTCACGACGAACGTCCGCTCCGGCGCCACGCCGAGGTCGAGGGCGATGCGGGCGTGGCGCACGAGCATGCGGTACTCGCCGTGGATGGGGATGAAATGCATCGGCCGGAGGATGTTGAGGAGCAGCTTGAGCTCCTCCTGGCTCGCGTGCCCCGAGACGTGGGGCCGCACGTCGGGCTCGTAGATGACCTCCGCGCCGAGCTTGAACAGGTTGTCCACGGTGCGGCTGACAAGCTCCTCGTTCCCGGGGATGGGGCTCGCGGACATCACGACGGTGTCGCCTTCGCGCACGACGACGTGGCGGTGATCGCCGAGCGCCATGCGTGACAGCGCGCTCGTCGGCTCGCCCTGGCTGCCCGTCGTGATGATGCAGACCTCGTTCTCGGGGAGCTTCGCGACCTCGGCGGGGTGCACGAGCGCGCCCTGCGGCACGTCGAGGTAGCCGAGCTCGCGCGCCGTGCGCGTGTAGTTCTCCATGGAGCGGCCGATGATCGTCGTCTTCCGCCCCCAGGCGAACGCGATGTCGACGATCTGCTTGATCCGCGAGATGTTCGACGCGAACGTCGTGGTGATGACCCGCCCCGGCGCGCGCGACATGATCCCCTCGAGGATCTCGCCCACGTGCCGCTCCGACGGCGTGTACCCGGCGGCCTCCGCGCGGGTCGAATCGGAGACGAGCAGGAGCACGCCCTTCGCGGCGATCTGGGAGAGGCGCGCGAAGTCCGTCTGACGTCCGTCGACGGGCGTGTGGTCGAACTTCCAGTCGCCGGAGTGGACGATCGTGCCGTACGGCGTGTCGATGGTGAACCCGACGGCGTCGGGGATGCTGTGGCACACCGCGTAGCTGTCGCAGGCCACCGCGCCGATCTGGAACGGCCGCGCGGTGACGATCTCGCGCAGGTCGACCTTGTCGTGGAGCTTGTGCTCCTTCAGCTTCGTGCGCAGCAGCCCCAGCGTCAGCTTCGTGCCGTAGACCGGGACCTCGCGCAGCTCGCGGAGCACGTACGGCAGCGCGCCGATGTGGTCCTCGTGGCCGTGCGTGAGCAGGATGGCGCGCACCCGGGACCGGTTCTGCACCAGGTACCGGATGTCCGGGATGACGAGGTCGATCCCGAGCATCTCTTCGTCGGGGAACATGAGGCCGGCGTCGATGACGAGGATGTCGTCGCCGAGCTCGAGGGCCATCATGTTCTTGCCGATCTCGCCCACGCCGCCCAGGGGGATGACCCGGACCGGGTATGTCGCCACTAGCCGAAGAGCGTCATCTGGTCGGCCGGCTTGGGCGGCTCGACCGCGATGGTCGGGGCGGTCGCGAGGAAGATCGCCAGGGCCGCGAAGTCGGCCACCATCGCGGGGCGCAGCGAGGCCGACCGCAGCGCGGCCGCGGGGTGGAGCATCGGGAACACGGTGACGCCGTCGACGACGCGCGGCTTCCCGTGGATCCGCGAGATCGACTCGCCCGGCAGCCACTTCCCCATCGCGTGCCGCCCGAGCGTGACGACGACGCGGGGCTGCAGGGTCTCGAGGTGCCGCTTCAGCCAGACGTCGCACGCCTCGATCTCCTCCGGGAGAGGGTCGCGGTTCTCCGGGGGTCGGTGGCGGACGACGTTCGTGATGAACACCTTGGAGCGGTCGAGGCCGATGCCGGCGAGGAGCTCGTCGAGGAGGTGCCCCGCCGCGCCCACGAAAGGGCGGCCCTGCTGGTCCTCGTGGAAGCCCGGCGCCTCGCCGAGGAAGAGGATCCCGCTCTCGGCGCTGCCCTCGCCCGGAACGGCTTGCGTCGCCGTCTTCCAGAGGGGGCACGACCGGCATGCGCGTATCTCGTCCGAGATAGCGGCGAGGCTATCGGCCATGCGCGCCCATTATCAGGCCGCGGGCGACCTCCGTGCGAGATAGAGGACGTCGGTGTAGGGACGGCGTCGCATGTCGACCGCCTCGGCGCGGAAGCCGGCGCGCTCGAACATCGCGAGGGCCGTCTCGCGCGAGGGGAAGTGGAACCGTGACGACCCGCCGCGCGTGAAGCCGAGGCTCACGGTGATGACCTCCTGCGCGTACGTGAGCGCGTAGCGCGGGTCGATGCGCGCCTCCTGAGACTTCACGATGAGGGGCGCGCCCTCGGCGAGCGCGGTCGCGGCGTTGCGGAGGACGCGCTCCTGCTCCTCGAACGGCAGCAGATAGAGGACGTCGACGATGGTGACGGCGTCGCAGCGCGGTGGCGGGACGTGGATGACGTCCGACACCTCGAAGCGGAGCTCGTCGCGGCCGGCGATCGTCGCCCGGGCGACGGCGATCTTGCGGTCGTCGATGTCCAGCCCGAGGATGCGCCGCCGCGGGCTCGCCTCCGCGAGCAGGTTGGCGAAGAGCCCATGGCCGCAGCCGAGGTCGACGACGAAGCCGTGCCGCGGCACGTACTCCTCGACCCGCGCGAGGTCGGAGAGGAACGCGCGGCCGTGGACGAACCAGCGAGCGAGCAGCGGCGCCCGGCGGTAGCGGTGGACGGCGCGCTCGAGCGCGGCGGTGGTCGTCGATCCCGGCATCTAGAGCACCCTCGGTCGGACGACGTCCGTGCCGAGCGCCGCGCGCAGCAGCGGATCGGTCAGGAGCGCGAGGTCGCGGGGCCGCCGCGCCCCCAGCGCGTCGCCGGCGTCGGCGCGCGTGCCGGGGTGGGCCGTCACCTCCCCCACTCCGGGAAGCGCGGCGAGGAGCGCGACGCGCGCGGCGTCGGGCAGCGACCGCTCCGAGGTCAGGTCGACATACCAGTCGTTGCCGGCCACGCCGCGGAAGAACGGGGCGCTGCCGACCGTCGCGAGGGCCAGCGAGGCCTGCTTCCAGCCGACGCGAGCTCGCGGCGGCGCGGCGCGCCGGATCCAGCGCGCGTCGAGCTCGCGGCCGAGCGCGCCGACGACGCGCGCGACGAGCGGGAACAGATGGACGTGGCGGTGCGAGTCCCAGGCGAGTGCGGGCGTGCCGAGCGCGCGGGCGCGCGCGACCTGGGCGCGGACCTCGGCCGCGATCTCTTCGGCGCGGACGCGCCGCGTCACCAGCGCCGCGAAGAGCGGGCCCAGGCCGCGGAAGCGCCCGTCGGGTCCGAGGAGCGTGGGTACTCGCGCGGGGTCGCTCACGGGTGTCCCCTCGACCAGGTCGAGGTGCAGGCCGATCTCGAGGGCCCGCTCGCCGCGGGCCAGCTCCGCCGCCTCCGCCGCGCGCGGGAAGGTCACGAGGAGCGACGTCGATCGGACGACGCCGGCGCGATGCGCGGTCAGGATCGCCGAGTCCACGCTCTCGCTGAGGCCGAGGTCGTCCGCGGTGACGACGAGCATCAGGCGTAGCGGCCCGTCAGCGCTCGCCAACGGATGAGCACGAGGTCTCGCACCATGCGCGGAGCATCGCGCAAGAGGTGGATCGACGTCTCGTCGGGCTGGACGATCCGCAGCGGCACCTCGCGCACGCGATATCCGAGGCGGCGGGCGAGAAAGAGGACCTCGGCATCGAACGCGAAGCCGTCGATGGTGACGCGCGAGAAGAGCGTCCGCGCCGCCGCGGCCGTGTAGGCCTTGCCCCCGCACTGCGTGTCCGAGATCCCCGTGGGGACGAGCGCGCGCACGAGGGCGCGGAAAACGTGGCTCATGACGAGGCGGACCCGGGGCCGGCGCACCGTCGATCCGGGGACGTAGCGCGAGGCGACGGCGACGTCCGCGCCCGCGCGCAGGGCCGCGAGGAGGTCGCCGATCGTCTCGACCGGGATGGTGAGATCGGCGTCCAGGAACGCGACCGGGTCGCCGCGTGAGGCCAGGACGCCGGCCGCGACGGCGGCGCCCTTCCCGCGGTGGTCGCTGCGCAGGTGGCGGACCGCGAGTCGCTCCGACGCGAGCTCCGCCGCGGCCCGGCTCACGGCCGCCACGGTGTCGTCCGTCGAGCCGTCGTCCGCGACGACGATCTCGCCCTCGAGGTCCAGAGCGCGGAGGAAACCGGCACAGCGAGCGAGGGTCGCCGGCAAGCGGCGACCCTCGTTGAACGCGGGCAGAACGACGCTGAGCGAGCTAGCCCCGCGGGCCGCCGCGCCGAGGCGGACCACCCGGCCCGCGACGGAACCCGCCGCGGTCGCCGTCGCCTCGCTCGCGGTAACGCTCCCGCTCCGCGCGCTGGCGCTGCTCGTACGACTCGGTGCCCTCCTCGCCGACGCTGCGCATCGAGAGGTTGACGCGTCCCTGGCGGTCGACCTCGGCGATCTTCACCTTCACCGCGTCGCCGACCTTGACGACGTCCTCGACGCGATTGACCCGCTCCGGCCCGAGCTCGGAGACGCGGACGAGGCCCTCCTTGCCGGGGAGGTACTCGACGAACGCGCCGATGGACATGATCCGCGTCACGTGGCCGTCGTAGACCTCGCCGACCTCGGGCTCCTTGGTGAGGCCCTCGACCATCCCCCGCGCCTTCTCGCGGCCCTCGGCCTTCGCGCCGGTGATGCGCACCGTGCCGTCGTCCTCGACCTCGATCGTCGTGCCGGTCGCCGTCTGGATGCCGCGGATCATCTTGCCGCCGGGGCCGATGACCTCGCGGATCTTGTCGGGGTGGATCTTCATCGTCTCGATGCGCGGCGCCCAGCGGCTCAGCTCGCCGCGCGGGTGGTCGATCACCTTACGCATCGCGTCGAGGATGAAGAGGCGCGCCTCGCGCGCCTGCTGCAGCGCCCCGGCCACGATCTCGCGCGAGAGGCCGTGGATCTTGATGTCGAGCTGGATGGCGGTGACGCCCTTCTCCGAGCCCGTCACCTTGAAGTCCATGTCGCCGTAGTGGTCTTCCATGCCCTGGATGTCCGTGAGGAGGCGGAAGCCGCCGTGGTCGTCGGTGACGAGCCCGACGGAGATCCCGCCGATCATCGCCTTGATGGGCACGCCCGCGTCCATGAGGGCGAGGGTCGAGCCGCACGTCGAGGCCATGGACGTCGACCCGTTCGAGGACAGCGTCTCGCTCACCACGCGGATCGTGTACGGGAACTCCTCCTTGGTCGGCACCACCGGCAGGAGCGCGCGCTCGGCGAGAGCGCCGTGGCCGATCTCGCGGCGACCGGCGCCGCGGAGCGGCCGCACCTCGCCGACGGAGAAGGGCGGGAAGTTGTAGTGGTGCATGTAGCGCTTGCTCTCGACCGGCGAGAG
>JAGWSB010000047.1 GCA_028876375.1 Chloroflexota bacterium
CTTCAACGCCGGCCAGGCCTGCCTCGCGGTCAAGCGCATCTTCGTGTTCGAGACGGTCGCGCAGGAGTTCATGACGAAGTTCACCGACCGCGCCGCGAAGGAGTGGAAGATCGGGGATCAGTTCGCGGCGGACACGAAGATGGGTCCGCTCCACACCGAGACGCAGCGCAACGAGGTCGAGGCGCAGGTCGCGGACGCGGTCAAGCGCGGCGCCAGGGTGCTCGTCGGCGGCAAGCGCCCCGACGCCGCGGAGTACGCGAAGGGCTGGTACTACCCGGCGACCGTCCTCAGCGACGTCCCGGAGGACTCGCGAATGGCGACGGAGGAGGTCTTCGGACCGGCCGTCCCGATCTTCATCGTCAAGGACCTCGACGAGGCGATCGCCAAGGCGAACAACACGCAGTACGGCCTCGGGTCGTCGATCTTCACCAAGGACATGGCCAAGGCGCGCCGCGCGGCCGAGCAGCTGGACGCGGGCTACACCTGGGTCAACGACATCCAGGTGGCGTACGACCAGCTCCCCTTCGGCGGCGTGAAGCAGTCCGGCTACGGCAAGGAGCACGGCATCGAGGCGCTCGAGGGGTACACCGACAAGAAGTCCGTCGTCCTCGCGAGCGGGTAGGAGGAGCGATGGCCGCGCAGACGTCCGCGCTCGAGGAGGCGAAGGCGCTCGGCCTCTTCCAGCCTCAGGGCGCGTTCGAGGTGCACTGCGGCGGCTGCCACACGCGGCTCAACGGCCTGGGCGACTGCCCGAGCTGCGGGCTCATCGGGCGCTCCGCCGCCGACGTCGAGGCGCGCCTCGGGTCGGACCCCGCGGGAACGGAGAAAGTGCTCCAGGCACAGATCGCGAAGCGGCGGGCGTACCGCCCCGTCAAGAGCTAGCAGCGACCTCGGCGGCGAGGGAACGCTCCGCCTCGCGGTGGAGCTCCTCGTCCGCCATGTCGAGGACCTGACCGTTGCGCTCGGCCTGCGGCGACGCGAGGTACGCGAGGGTGCGCGCCGCCTCGTGCGGGTCGCGCAGCTTGCCCTGCCGGTGCGCCTCGCGGTACTCCTCCACGCGCGGGAAGTCCTCGGGGCTCGCCCGGCGGATCCGCTCCTGCATCGCGGTGTCGATGTAGCCCGGCGCGAAGGCGCACACCGTCACGCCGGTGTCCTCGATCTCCAGCGCGAGGGCGCGCGTCAGCTGGTCGACGGCGGCCTTGCTCGCGCAGTACGCCGTCCAGCCCGCGCTCGCGCGGCGCGCCGCGCCCGACGAGACGTTGACGATGCGGCCGTAGCCGCGCTCGAGCATCCCGGGCAGGACCGCGCGTGCGGCGAGGTACACGCCGCCGACGTTCACCGCGATGTGGCGGAGCCACATCGTCGCGTCCGTCCGCGCGAGGGGCGCCATCGGCTCGAGGACGCCGGCGTTGTTGACGAGGATCGTCGCCGGTCCGACCCAGTGCTCCGTGCTGAGGACGAGCTCCTGCACCTGGCGCTCGTCGGCGACGTCGGCGGCGTACGCGAGCGCCTTCCCGCCGGCGCGGCGGATGTCGCGCACGACCTCGTCGAGCTCGGGCGCGTTGCGCGACGCGACGACCACGCTCGCGCCCGCGGCGGCCATCACCTCGGCGACCGCGCGTCCGAGGCCGCGGGAGCCGCCCGTGACGATGGCGACCTGGCCGTCGAGGAGCTTCATGCCGCGACCGCCAGACGCGCGGCCAGCGACGCGGCGACGCGGTCGATGTCGTCGTCGGTGTGGAGCGCCCAGAACGAGACGCGGATGCCGTCCGCGACGACGCCCTTCTCGGCGAGGTGCTTCACCACGACCCGGTCGGCGGTCCACATGCGCGTCACGATACCGGCCGCGTCACCTCCCTCCGGCAGGAGGACGACGATGCCCGTCGGCTCGGCCGGCCGTGACCGCAGCGGGACCCCGAGGCGCGCGACCCGCTCGAGGAGGCGGCCGCGCAGCGCCGCGATGCGCCGCGGGACCGCGTCGCCGAACGCACGGTGGACGGCGATCGCCTGGCGCAGGCCGACGAACGCCGCGGCGTCGATCGTCCCGGCCTCGAACCGCGTCGCGTCGGGCTGGAGCGTGTAGCCGGCGTCGACGTCGAACGTGCTCTGCGAGCGCCAGCCGATCCTCTCGCTCGAGAAGAGCTCGACGTCGCGCACCCACACGGCGCCCGTGGCGAGCGGCCCGTGCAGCCACTTGTGCCCGAGGGTCACGACGGCGTCGGCGCCCAGCGCGCGGACGTCGACGGGGATCTGCCCCAGCGCCTGCGCGGCGTCGACGACGCTCACCGCTCCGGCGGCGCGGGCGAGGGCGCAGGCCTCGCCGACCGGGAGCACGTTGCCGCTCTTGCACGACACGAGCGACATGACGAGGGCGCGCGCGCCGTCGGCGAACGCGCGCCTGAGGTCGCCCAGGAGCTGCGCGTCGGTCTCGTGGCGCACGATGCGCAGGCGATCGCCCCGCTCGCGGCGGCGGTGCAGCGGCATGAGCGCCGAGCCGTGCTCCTCGGCCGTCGTGGCGATGAGCGAGCCCGGCGGAAGCCGGAGCCCGAGCGCCATCGTGTTCAGCCCCTCCGTCGCCGAGGTCATGAGCGCGATGCGCGACGCTCCGCCCGCGTCGCCGAGCAGCGCGGCGATGTCGGCGCGCGCGTCGGCGAGCCAAGCGTTGTACGCGTCGTACCCGACGTGCGAGAACATGCCGACCTCGCTCAGCCACGCGCGCGCCCGCTCCGCCGCGCGCTGCGCGATCGGGAACGTCGGACCGCTGCCCGCGACGTTGCAGTACACGAAGCCCGGCGCGAGCGCCTGGAGCGCCTCGCGCGAGGTGTCGGGATGGTCGTCGAGGAGCCGCGGCGGCGTGAGGTCCATCACGCCGAGCCGGTGACGATCCCCCGCACCGCGAGGCCGGCGGCGAAGAAGGCGACGAGTCCGAGGGTGAGCGCGGTCCGGCGCGGCGATCCCTCACGCACGATCGTCGCCGCGAACGGCAGCGCGAGGAGGAGCGCGACGCCGTAGAGGATGTGCAGCAGGTCGCGCGGCGGCCCCTGGCCGATCCAGGTCAGCGCGCCGAGCGCGCCCTGCGCGAGGATGGCGAGCTCCACGATGACGATGGCCCCGCGGAACGACGGGCTGGGCCCCGACCCGCGCAGGCCGAGGAGCACGCCCCAGATCCCGAGCACGACGAGATAGAGGAGGATCGCGGTCGCCAAGCGCGAGTGCAGCGCGAGCGTGTCCGTGGCACGAAGCCTACGCGCTGGCGCCGGCGCGCGCGCCGGGCGTGCGCACCGTAGGATCGACCCGCCGTGACCTCCGACGACACGTGGCCGCGCATGCGTTCGGCCTGGTGAGCGACCCGCTCCCGATCGCCGGCTTCCTCTTCGTCATGTTCGCGACGTCCTTCGCCGCGGGCGTGGTCGGCTCTCTGGCGGGTCTGGGAGGCGGCGTCTTCCTCGTACCGCTGCTCACCGTCGGCTTCGGACTCGACATCCACTACGCGGTGGGCGCCAGCATCGTCTCCGTCATCGCGACCTCGAGCGGGGCCGCCGCCGCGTACGTGCGAGACCGGATGACGAACCTGCGCATCGGGATGTTCCTCGAGCTCGCGACCACGACAGGCGCGATCACCGGGGCTCTCGTCGCCGCATTCGTGCGGCCGCAGACGCTCTTCCTCATCTTCGGCGTCGTTCTGGCGCTTTCCGTCCTTCCGCTCGTCCGCCAGATCGGGGAAGAGCTGCCGCAGGGCGTGCGCGACGACGCGTGGGCCTCGCGGCTGCGGCTCGCCGGGACGTATCCGGACCGCAGGCTGGGCCCGGTCGCCTATCAGGTCGCGCGCGTCCCCGTCGGCCTCGCGATGATGTGGATCGCGGGGCTCATCTCGGGTCTGCTCGGGATCGGGAGCGGGGTCTTCAAGGTCCTCGCCATGGACGTCGGCATGCGTCTCCCCATGAAGGTATCGACGACGACGAGCAACTTCATGATCGGCGTCACCGCCGCGGCGAGCGCCGGGATCTACTTCGGACGCGGCGACGTCCTCCCGGTCATCGCGGCGCCGGTCGCCCTCGGCGTCCTCTCCGGCGCCGCCATCGGGACGCGCCTCCTGGTGCGGATGCGCAACACGACCCTGCGCGCGCTGTTCGTCCCGATCCTCCTGCTCATCGCCGTCGAGATGATCCTCCGTGGCTTCGGGGTGCGGACGTGATCGCCCGCACGCGCACGTACATCGAGCGGCGGTTCGAGATCCTCATCGCGACCCTGCTGCTCGGTGGCGTCGGCATCAGCGCCGCGCTTCTCGTGGCCGGGGTCGCGCTGTTCCTGGCGACCGGGAGCAGCGGCTACGGGGACGTGACGAGCGTCAATGCGCTCATCGGCCCCGACGCCGCGGCGGCCTATCCCCACTCCTTCGGCGCGATCCTCCGTGGCGTGGTCGAGCTCCGATCGTTCGCCATCGTCGAGCTCGGCGTCGTCGTGCTCATCGCGACGCCGGTCGTCCGCGTCGCGGCGTCGGTCCTGCTCTTCTTCGCCGAGAAGGACCAGGTCTTCGTCGCCGTCACGGTCGCGGTGCTCGTCCTCCTCCTGGTGAGCATCTTCCTGCTCCACTAGGGAGCGGCGTCGGGCTCCAGCACCGTCGTCGCCGCCGGATAGGTCCCCAGGACGTGCACCCAAGCGCAGCAGGTCCGCATGAGCGCCATCGCCTCGAGCGCCGGCGACACGTTCGGGTCGCCGTCGAAGTCGAGATAGAAGACGTAGTCCCACGGCTGCGCCTTGCTCGGCCGCGACTCGATCTTCGTCAGCTGGATCCCCGCCGTCGCGAACGGCTGGAGCGAGCGGACGAGCGCGCCCGCGACGTTCGCGCTCGCGTAGGCGAGGCTGGTCTTCGGCGGGCCCGAGCGGCGGGCGGCGGGGATGGCGCGCGCGGGAGCGGGGTCGTCGCGCGGCGCGAGCGCGAAGAAGCGCGTCATGTTGTCCGACGCCGTCTCGATCGACGGCGCGAGGACGACCAGCCCGTAGCGCTCCGCGGCGCGCCGGCTCGCGACGGCGGCCACCGTCCGGTCCTTCAGCTCCGCCACTTCCGCCGCCGCGCCCGCGGTGTCGAAGGCGACGGCGGGCGTGATCGAGCGTCCGCGGAGGAACTCCTCCACCTGCGCCAGCGCCTGCGGGTGCGAGCGCGCGACGCGCACGTCCTCGACGCGCGATCCCGGGATGCCGAGAAGGTGGTGGCGGACACGCAGGAGCGCCTCGGCGACGATCGTGAGGTCGCGGTGCCGCCGGAGGAGGTCGTACACGTCGGCGACCGACCCGGCCTGGCTGTTCTCCACCGGCACGACCGCGGCGTCGACGGCCTTCGACGCGAGCGCGTCGAAGACGTCGGCGAACGAGACGCGCGGGACCGGCTCGGCCGCCGGGAAGAGCGCGGCGACGGCGGCTTCGGAGAAGGCGCCGGCGGCGCCCTGATAAGCGATGCGCATCGTCCGGGACGCCATACCCCTTCTCCTTCGCTCTAGTCGAGGCGGCGACCCCGGCGAGACTCGAACTCGCGACCAACAGCTTCGAAGGCTGCTGCTCTATCCACTGAGCTACGGGGCCGGAGCGCGAGCGACCTCAGCGAGCGGAATGGCAGCTGTCGGCGACCCGGGCGAGACTCGAACTCGCGACCCCAACGTTCGTAGCGTTGTGCTCTATCCACTGAGCTACCGGGTCCGGCGGTCCTGCCATTTTACCGTGTTGCCGTTCCTTTACGCGTTCGAGCGCACACCTTGTCGCTCGACGCACGGGCACGCCGCGTGCGTCCGCCTAGGCGCGGAGGGATCGGAGCGTAGGAGGTGACACGGTGGCCGACCCGCAGCGCGGTCCTATCGACGCGGCCGCCGCGCGCGCCGCCCGCGCCCACCTTCTCGTCGACGGCCGGGAGACGACCGCGCGCCGGCTCCTCGACGCCGTCTGCGACGCGACGCGCCTCAACATCGTTCGCGCGCTGCGCGCGGGACCGCTCCCCGCCAGCGACCTCGCCCAGATCCTGGGGCGCACGGCCTCCGCCACGAGCCAGCACCTGCGCGTCCTCCGTGAGGTCGGCGCGGTCGTGCCTGTACGCAGCGGGAACATCGTGCGCTACCGCCTCGGAACGACCGCGACGGCCGTCGTCCTCGCCGACGTCGCCACCGCGTTCGACCGGGTCCAGGCTCCCAGCGCGCCGACCTCTACAGGCTGAACTTGTTCGTCGGCGTGAGGACCTCGACGTCCACCGGCGCGGCCGCCTTCTTGAACGCCTGAGCGGAGCTCGGCTCGCCGACGACGAAGCCGTAGTGCATCGGCACCGCGAGCTTCGGCCGCTGCTTCTTCACCAGCCCCGCGGCCTCGTCGACGTCCATCGTGAACGTGCCGCCCACCGGCACGAAGGAGACGTCGGCCTTCACGCGCTCGAGCTCCGGGAGCACGTCGGTGTCGCCGGCGTGGTAGTAGGTCGTGCCGGCGAGGGTGTAGACGAACCCGACCCAGCCGTTGCGCTGCGCGTGCGCCTCGAGCCGCGACTCGACGGTGTTGTACGCGGGGACGCACTCGATCTTCACTCCGGCGGCCTCGAGCGAGTCGCCGGGCTTCACCGGCTTCACCTCGCCGCTGAGCTCGGCGGCGACGTCGCGCGGCGCGACGATGACGGTCTTCGGTCCGCAGATCTTCGCGAGGTCGCCGTCGCCCTTCGGCGCGAACGACTTGTTCGGATCCGTGTACTCGCCGTCCTTCGAGAAGTGGTCGAAGTGATAGTGGGAGATGAGGACGAGGTCCGCCTGCGGAAGCTCGCCGGTGAGCCCCCAGGGATCGATGTAGACGACGAGGCGCTCCCCCTTCCAGCGGAAAGCGGACTGCTTGTACCAGGTGAACGCCTTGAGAAGGCTGTCGCTCGGTGCCGCTTGCGCCATTCCCACACCTCCGCCCAATGGTGTCGCTCCGGCATTCTGATCCCGCTTAGCATCGCGGTCGCATGACGCTGCTGCGCTCGTCGTTCGACCGCTCGTCCGAGCAAGCGAAGCGCGGCCATGAGCACATGACGAAGCTCGTCGCGGATCTGCGACAGCGCCTCGAGCGCGTGCGCCGCGGCGGTCCGGAGCGGCATCGCGAGCGGCACGTGCGCGCCGGACGTCTCCTCGTCCGCGACCGCATCGAGCGTCTTCTCGATCCGGGCACGCCGTTCCTCGAGCTGTCCGCGCTCGCGGCTTGGGGCATGTACGACGACGAGGCGCCGTCGGCGGGGATCGTCACGGGGATCGGTCGCGTCTCGGGCACGGAGTGCGTGATCGTCGCGAACGACGCGACGGTGAAGGGCGGCAGCTACTTCCCGCTCACGGTGAAGAAGCACCTCCGCGCGCAGGAGATCGCCCGCGAGAACCTGCTCCCCTGCGTGTACCTGGTCGACTCGGGCGGCGCGTACCTGCGCCTCCAGGACGACGTCTTTCCCGACCGCGACCACTTCGGACGGATCTTCTACGAGCAGGCGCGCCTCTCGCGCCTCCGCGTCCCGCAGCTCGCAGCGGTCATGGGGTCGTGCACGGCGGGAGGCGCGTACGTCCCGGCGATGAGCGACGAGGTCGTCATCGTGAAAGGACAGGGGACGATCTTCATCGGCGGCCCGCCGCTGGTGAAGGCGGCCACCGGCGAGGAGGTCACGGCGGAGGAGCTCGGGGGCGCGGACGTCCACGCGCGCGTCTCCGGCGTCGCGGACCACTACGCCGTCGACGACGCGCACGCGCTCCAGATCGTCCGCGAGATGGTCGCGCAGCTCGACCGACCCACGTACTGGGGCGACGACGTCGAGGATCCCGACCCGCCCGCGCTCGACCCCTCCGAGCTCTACGGCATCGTGCCGGTCGACGTGCGGCAGCCGTACGACGTCCACGAGGTCGTCGCGCGCATCGTCGACGGGTCGCGCTTCCACGAGTTCAAGGCGCTCTACGCCACGACGATCGTGTGCGGGTTCGCGCGCATCTTCGGGTTCCGCGTCGGCATCGTGGCGAACAACGGCGTGCTGTTCCGCGAGAGCGCGCTCAAGGCCGCGCACTTCATCGAGCTGTGCGACCAGCGCGGTATCCCGCTCGTCTTCCTCCAGAACGTTTCCGGCTTCATGGTCGGCAAGGAGTACGAGGCGGGTGGCATCGCGAAGGACGGCGCCAAGATGGTGATGGCGGTCGCCTGCGCGAACGTCCCGAAGTTCACGGTCGTCATCGGCGGGAGCTTCGGCGCGGGGAACTACAGCATGGCCGGACGCGCCTACCAGCCACGGCAGCTGTGGATGTGGCCGAACGCGCGCATCAGCGTCATGGGCGGAGAGCAGGCGGCGACGGTGCTGTCGATGGTCGGGACGTTCGCGAGCGACACGGACCGCGAGGCTTTCCGCAAGAGGACGCTCGAGCAGTACGAGACGCAGGGCTCGCCGTACTACTCGACGGCGCGCCTGTGGGACGATGGCGTCATCGACCCGCTCGACACGCGCAACGTCCTCGCCCTGGGCATCGCCGCGGCGCGCCACGCGCCGATCGAGCAGCCGCCGCGCTACGGCGTCTTCCGGATGTGACCGCGTAGCGGCTCGACGGTCCTCCGTGACCGCCCGCGCCCGAGACCTGCGCGCCGGCACGTATCCGCGCTGCCGCTGTATGTTCGGCGCGATGCACGACCTGCGCCGACGGCGACGATCGTGACGAGCGTGCTCGTCGCGAACCGCGGCGAGATCGCGCGGCGGATCTTCCGCACCGCGCGTCGGATGGGCCTCGGGACCGTCGCCGTGTATTCGGACGCCGACGCCGACGCGCCGCACGTCCGCGAGGCCGACCGCGCGATCCGCATCGGTCCCGCGCCGGCGAAGGACTCGTACCTCTCCATCGACCGCATCGTCGCGGCCGCGCTCGAGGGCGGGGCGGAGCTGGTGCATCCCGGCTACGGCTTCCTCGCCGAGGAGCCCGAGCTCGCGCGCGCCGTCGCCGCCGCGCGGCTCACCTTCGTCGGACCGCCCGCGGAGGTGCTGGCGCTGTGCGGCTCGAAAGCCCAGGCCAAGGCCGTCGCGCGCCGCGCCGGCGTCCCGGTCCTCGCCGGCTACGCGGAGGACGACCAGCGCGACGCCGCGTTCGCCGAGGCCGCGCGCCTCATCGGCTACCCCGTCATGGTCAAGCCGACCGCCGGCGGCGGCGGTATCGGGATGCAGGAGGTGACGTCGCGCGAGCAGCTGCCCGAAGCGCTCGCGCGCGCGCGTCGCCTCGCGCGCGCCGCGTTCGGCGACGAGCGGCTGATGATCGAGCGCTACGTGCCGTCGCCGCGGCACGTCGAGGTGCAGATCCTCGCGGACGAGCACGAGCGCATCCGCACCATCGGAGAGCGCGACTGCTCGGCGCAGCGGCGGCACCAGAAGATCGTCGAGGAGGCGCCCGCGCCGCACGTCACGCGCTGGCAGCGCGACAAGCTCGCCGAGTGGGCCACGGCGATGGCGCACGCCGCGCGGTACGTCGGCGCGGGCACGGTCGAGTTCGTCGTCGACGCGAAGGGCGACATCGCGTTCCTCGAGGTGAACGCGAGGCTGCAGGTCGAGCATCCGGTCACCGAGGCCGTGACCGGCTTCGACCTCGTCGAGCAGCAGCTGCGCATCGCTCTCGGCGAGCGGCTCGAGCTCCCGAAGGCCGAGGTCCACGGCCACGCGATCGAGGCCCGCGTGTACGCCGAGGATCCGGCGTCGGGCTTCCTCCCCTCGACCGGGCGCCTCCAGCACGTCCGCTGGCCGGAGGGCGTCCGCGTCGACGCGGGCTACGAGGAAGGCTCGACCGTGTCGAGCAGCTACGACCCGCTGCTCGCGAAGATCGTCGCTCACGGGTCCGATCGCGGGGCGGCGCTCGACGCGCTGGCCGACGCGCTCGCGCGGACGGAGATCCTCGGCGTGCGCACGAACGTGAGCTTCCTGCAGCGGTACCTCTCCCACTCCGAGGTGCGCGCCGGACGCGTCACGACGTCCTTCATCGAGCGCGAGCTCCCCGCTCTCGTGGCGCGCGGCGAGGTGCCCGACGAGGTCCGCGCGCTCGCAGCCTGCGCGGTCATCGACGAACGGCCGCGCGCGCCGCGCGATCCGTGGAGCGCGCTCGGCGCGTGGCGTCCCGGCGTCGGCTACGAGGCCACGGTGGTCCTGCGCGAGGGCGAGCGCGAGACCGCCGTCACGGTGGAGGGCGACGGCCCCTACGTCGTGGGCGGCTCGAGCGTCGCGCGCGACGCCGAGGAGCCGCATCGCTGGACGATCGGCGACACCGGGTCCGCGGTCGCGCGCGAGGACGACAGCGTGTGGGTGAGCTGGAGTGGCGCGACGCACGAGCTGCGCACCGATCCCGCGCCGCGGCGGATCGAGGACACCGTCACCAGCGAGATCGGAGCGCCGATGCCGGGCGTCGTGCTCTCGATCCACGCCGCCGCGGGACAGCGCGTCCAGCGCGGGGACCTCGTCGCGGTGCTCGAGGCGATGAAGATGGAGCTACGCGTCGAGGCCCCCGCGGACGGCGTCGTGACCGCCGTCCTCGCGCGGCCGGGTGAACAGGTGAAGCGCGGACAGCGCCTCGCCGACTTCGAGCCGAAGGCTCAGGGGACGGTCGCGTAGCTCGCGACGCGGGCGACGCGTGCCTAGCCCGCGCGCGTCCCCCAGTGGCCACGGTGGACGACCTGCTGCGCGGGACGTCGTCCCACCGTCTTGATCGACGGCGACGGCCGGTCATTCGGCTTCGGATGGCCGACGGCGATCGCGCCGAGCGGCGTCACGCGCTCGGGGATCCCGAACGCCTCCTTGATCTCCTTCGTGTGGAAGAGGCCGAAGAAGATGGCTCCGAGGCCGAGATCGACCGCGGTGAGGAGGATGAGCATCGTCGCCATCGCGGTGTCGACGTCCCAGTAGGGCACCGGCCAGTGCGACTCGCTGCGGTCGGTCCAGCCCTTGTCCGGGCGGGCGTACCGATCCAAAGCGACGTCCTTCTCCGAGCACGGGACGATGACGACCGGGGCGTTGTAGATGTCCGGCCACTTCGGTCGCCAGCCCTTGCGCTCCGGGTCGGCGGCCGACCAGAAGCGTTCGACCTCGTCCCTGCCGTCGAACACGAGGAACGCGTACGCCTGGCTGAAGCCCGCGGACGGCGCCTTCTGCGCGTTCGCGAGGAGCTTCTCGACGAGCTCGCGCGACACGGCGCGGTCCTCGAAGCTCCGCACCATCTTCCGCCTGCGGACGACGTCCTGGAACTCCATCAGCGCTTCCTCGCGGCGGCCTCCTTCGGCGATGCGATCGGCGGCAGCTTCGCGCTGCGCACCAGCGACGCGAAGCGCTTCACGTCCGCGTCCATGATCTTCGCGAGCCGAGCGAGCTGAGCGTCGACCTTCTTGGCGAGGTCCTCGTAGAGCTCGACCTGCGCGTTCGTCGGCCGCGCGTCCGCCTGCGCCACGTACGACGCCAGGCCGCCGAGCTTGCCGTTCAGCTTCACCGGCCAGTTCAGCGTGTCCTGCCGGCTCTTCGCCCGCCACTGGATGAGCTCTTCCTCCACCGACCGCAGCTGCTTCCGAAGGTCGGCGGCCGCGCGCGCGAGCTGGCGGAGGGAGCGGTCCGCGGCGCTGCGCGCCTCCCACTCCTCGACCTGTCGCCGCACGGTGCGGATGGTGTTGATCGCGTCGTGCGTCCGCGAGATCTTGTCGCGGATCCGGAGGAGGAGGTCGAGCTGCTCCCGGAGGTCGCTCGGCGTGACGGGCACCCGCGGGTCGATGCGCACCTCGAGGTCCTGCGTGAGCGTCTCGTCACCGACGTTCAGGCGCACCTGGTACTTCCCGGGGGCCACCTGCGGGCCCGCGAGGGCGCGCTCGAACTCGTCCATCGACGGATCGCCCTCGATGCGCGTCGCGTCCGGATAGCGGAGGTTCCACACGAAGCGGTTGAGGCCCGCCTCCTTCTTGACGCGCGGCTCCTTCTTCTCGGCCGCCGACGTCGGCGCGGCGGCGGGCGCCGCCTCCGGGATCGGCGCCTCTTCGGGCCGGTCCTTGCGGCTCGTGAACTCGCGAATGAGCCGTCCACGCCCGTCGTGGAAGGAGAGCTTCACCTCGCCGGCCGGCCTCTCGCGCAGCCAGTAGTGCACGATCGCGCCGTCAGGCGGGTTCTTCCCGGCGTCGAGGTAGCGCTCCGTCCGGTCGCCGGTGACCGGATCCTCGCTGAACTCGAACGTGATCATCGTCGCGTCGGTGAAGCGGTAGTTGCGGCCGGGGATCGGCTTGCCGCCGAACCCGCCCTTGGCGCGGACGCGGTACGCCGGCGGGGGCGGGAAGAGCCGCGCCGCCTCGCGCGCCGGCGCCCTCCACTCGCGCAGCGGCGCGATGTCGTCGAGGGCCCAGAACGAGCGTCCGTGCGTCGCGAGCACGAGCTCGTCGCGACGCACGGCGATGTCGTGGATGGGGACGTGCGGGAGGTTCGCCTGCACGCGCCGCCAGCGCCGTCCCGCGTCGTGCGAGACGTAGAGGCCGGTCTCCGTCCCGGCGTAGAGGACGCCGCGGCGCGCGACGTCCTCGCGGATGACGCGGCAGAAGTCGTCGTCGGGGATCCCGGCCGTGATCTTCGTCCAGGTCCGCCCGAGGTCCGTCGTCTTGTAGAGGAGCGGCTGGAAGTCGTCGAGCATGTGGCGCTCCATCGCCGCGTACGCCGTGTTCGCGTCGTGCGGCGACGCTTCGATCGCGGAGACGGTGGACCACGCCGGGAGACCGCGCGGGGTGACCTTCTTCCAGGTGCGGCCGTCGTCGGGCGACACGTGGATCAGACCGTCGTCCGATCCCGCCCACAGCAGTCCCTTCCGCACCGGTGACTCGGCGAACGCGAAGATCGTGCAGTAGTACTCGGCGCCCGTCTGGTCCCTCGTGATGGGACCACCGGACGGCCCGGTCTTCGAGGGATCGTTGCGCGTGAGGTCGCCGCTGATGCGCTCCCACGTCTGGCCCTCGTCGTGCGAGCGGAAGACGAAGTTGCCGCACGTGTACAGCGTGTTCGGGTCGTGCGGCGACAGCACCGTCGGCGAGGTCCACTGGAACCGGTACTTCACGTCCGCCGCGGAGTGGCCCGAGCTCGGCTCCGGCCACACCGCGATGTTCCGCGACTGGCCGATGCGGTGGTCGTACCGCGTGAGATAGCCCTGGTAGTTGCCGCAGTACACGACGTCGGGATCGTCGGGACGGACGGCGACCCAGCCGGCCTCCCCGCCGCCGATGTCGTACGTCTCGATGTCGGTGATGCCCATGATCCGCGCGCGGCTGGGGACGGCGATCGCGGTGTTGTCCTGCTGCGTGCCGTACATGCGGTATGGGAAGCGCGTGTCGGTGACGACGTGGTACAGCTCCGCCGTCGGCTGGTCGAACAGCGTCGACCAGGTCTTGCCGCCGTTCAGCGTCACCGTCGCGCCGCCGTCGTTCCCCTGGATCATGCGCTGCGGGTCGTTCGGGTCGATCCACAGGTCGTGGTTGTCGCCGTGCGGGACCTCGAACTGCTGGAACGTCTTGCCGGCGTCGATGGAGCGCCACTGGTCGACGTTGAGGACCCACACCGTATCCGCGTCCCGCGGGTCGACGAAGACGTGCATGTAGTACCAGGCGCGCTGACGGAGGTTGCGGTCCTCGCACTGCTTCGTCCAGCTCTCGCCGGCGTCGTCCGAGCGGTAGACGCCGCCGTCGTTCGCCTCGACGAGCGCGTAGACGCGGTCGGGACGCGACGGGGCGACGGCGATGCCGACCTTGCCGAGGACGCCCGACGGGAAGCCCGGCTTCTTCGTCAGCTCCGTCCAGGTGTCGCCGCCGTCGGTGGTCTTGAAGATGCCGCTGCCGGGACCGCCGCTGATCATCGTGTGCGGCAGGCGGACGGTCTCCCACAGCGCGGCATACAGGATCCGCGGGTTGTTCGGGTCCATCGAGAGGTCGATGGCGCCCGTCCGCTCGTCGCGGAACAGCACGCGCTGCCACGTCGCTCCGCCGTCGCGCGAGCGGAACACGCCGCGCTCCCTGTTGCGGCCGTGCGCGTGGCCGAGCGCGGCGACGTAGACCACGTTCGCGTCGCGCGGATCGACGCAGACCGTCGAGATGTTGCGCGTCTCGCCGAGGCCGACGTTCTTCCAGGAGCGGCCCCCGTCGGTCGTCTTGTAGACGCCGTCGCCGTGCGACACGTTCTCGCGGATGCAGGACTCGCCCATGCCGACGTACACGACGTTCGAGTCGCTCGCGGCGACCGCGATCGCGCCGACCGACGCGCGCTTGAAGTACTTGTCGCTGACGTTCTCCCAAAAGCGACCGGCGTCGGTCGTCTTCCACACGCCGCCGCCCGTCGACCCCATGTAGAAGGTGAGCCGGTCCGTGGGGTGCCCCGCGACCGCGCCGACGCGGCCTCCGCGGAACGGACCGACGAGCCGGAACTCGAGGTCGTCCCATCCCATCGCCGTCGGCTCGGCCTTCGGCCTCGCTTCGCGGCGAGCCGCTCCGCTCTTGCGGAGCTCGCGCCGACCGGCGGAGCCGGACCGGCGCTCGGGTGCGTTCTGTCGACGGCGTGAGCGTGTCGCTGGCATGGCGTCCCTCCCCGCGGCGGATCGATCCGAAGGTTAGACCGACGCGGGGCTTCGCTCTCTCAGCCGGGGAGTGGACGCGCTACCCGGGACCGCCCGACTCGCCGCGCTCGAGATGACGTCCCGTGCGCAGCCGCTCCGCTCGTGCGGTCCGCAGGTGCGGTCGATCGACGGCCCGCGCGATGTCGTCGCCGTCCCGCGACCCCGCGGGCTCGGGCAGCGGCCTCGAGACCGACATCACGTCGTTCGGGTCGGTGACGTCCTCCTGGCCGCCCATCTTCTTGCGCCTCGCCTCGCGCCCCGTCTCCGCGCGCATCTCCGGCATATCCGTACACCCCCTCTCGCGATCGGATGCCCAGCATTCGCCCGGCCGGAGCGGCCCTTGACGACCGAACACGCGTTCCATATCGTCGGTCGTCCAATGCGAACAGCCGTTCGCTTTCCCGCACGGACCGGCCTCGAGCAGATCCTCGACGGCCTCGAGGGCGACCCGGCGTTCTCGTCGATGGTCACGCGCTGGGAGCGCCTCCCCGCGATCGCCCCGCGCTACGCGCCCTTCCCGGCGTGGCTCGACGAGAGGATCGTGCGGACGCTGCGGCGGCGCGGGATCGAAGCGCTCTACTCGCACCAGGCCGCGGCGCTCGAAGCGACGCGTGCCGGACGACACACCGTCGTCATCACGCCGACCGCGTCGGGCAAGACGCTCTGCTACAACCTGCCGGTCCTCGACGCCATCGCCAAGGATCCGACGGCGCGCGCGCTCTACCTCTTCCCCACCAAGGCGCTCTCGCAGGACCAGCTCGCCGAGCTCGAGCGCGGCTCGGCCGAGATGGACATCGACCTTGCGACCTACACCTACGACGGCGACACGCCCCCGGCCGTGCGCGCGGCGATCCGCAGCGCGGGCCACGTCGTCATCACGAACCCCGACATGCTCCACACCGGCATCCTTCCCCACCACACGAAGTGGGTGAAGCTGTTCGAGAGCCTCCGCTTCGTCGTGCTCGACGAGCTCCACACCTACCGCGGCGTCTTCGGCAGCCACGTCGCCAACGTGCTCCGCCGGCTGCGGCGCATCTGCGCGTTCTACGGGTCGCATCCGATCTTCATCTGCACCTCCGCGACGATCGCGAATCCCGAGGAGCTCGCGCGCCGCCACATCGAGGACGACGTCGTCGTCATCGACGAGTCGGGCGCGCCGCGAGGCGAGAAGGTGATCGCGTTCGTCAACCCGCCGGTCGTGAACCGCAACTTGAGCATCCGCCAGAGCGCGCTCCTGACGGGGCGCGACATCGCCGCGACGCTCCTCGCGTCGGGCGTCCAGACCATCGCGTTCGCGCAGTCGCGCGTCCAGACGGAGCTGCTCCTCACCTACCTTCGCTCGCGCTTCCCGCAGCCGCAGTGGCCGTCCGACCTCATCCGCGGCTATCGCGGCGGCTACCTGCCCTCGGAGCGGCGCGCGATCGAACGCGGGCTGCGCGACGGCAGCGTGCGCGGCGTCGTCTCGACCAACGCGCTCGAGCTCGGCATCGACATCGGCGCGCTCCAGGCCGCGGTGCTGCTCGGCTACCCCGGCACCGTCGCATCGACGTGGCAGCAGATGGGGCGCGCCGGACGGCGCGAAGAGATGTCCGCGGCGTTCCTCGTCGCGACGTCGTCGCCGACGGACCAGTACGTCGCGCAGCACCCCGAGTACGTGCTCGAGCGCTCGCCCGAGGCGGGCCTCGTGAACCCCGACAACCTGCACGTGCTCGTCGAGCACCTCAAGTGCGCCGCGTTCGAGATCCCGTTCGAGCCGCGCGAGCGCTTCGGGACGGAGGACACGCCCGGCGTGCTGTCGTACCTCGACGAGCAAGGCGTGCTCCACGAGGCCGGCGGCAAGTACCACTGGTCCGATCAGGCGTTCCCCGCGGAAGGGATGTCGCTGCGGACGGCGACGAACGACAACGTCGTCATCGTCGACGAGACCGGACCGGCGACGCGCGTGGTCGGAGCAGAGCATCACGACGGCCGCGCGCGCGTCATCGGCGAGATCGACCGCTTCGCCGCGCAGGTGCTGCTGCACGAGCAGGCCATCTACCTCCACGAGTCGCGGCAGCTCCAGGTCGAGCGGCTCGACTGGGAGAACGCGAAGGCGTACGTGCGTGAGGTGAAGGTCGACTACTACACGCAGGCCGAGCTGGCCGTGCGCATCCGCGTGATCGACGAGTTCGATCGCCGCTCGCCGCCGCGCGGCTTCGACCTCGCCCACGGCGAGGTGCTCGTGTCGACCCTGACGACGATGTTCAAGAAGCTGACCATGTACACGCACGAGAACGTCGGCTGGGGCAAGATCCATCTCCCCGAGCAGGAGCTGCAGACGACGAGCTTCTGGTGCTCGCTCCCCGAACGCGTCGTCGCGGGCTGGCCGAAGGAGCGCGTCGAGGTCGCGCTCGCGGGGCTCGGCAACCTCCTCCACGCGCTCGCGCCGCTGTTCCTCATGTGCGATCCACACGACCTCGGCCTCGCCGTCGAGGTCCGTTCGCCGCACACCGGGCGGCCGACGATCTACCTCTTCGACATGACGCCGGGCGGGATCGGCTTCTCCGAGCGCCTCTTCCGCAGCGCCGCGCCGCTCTTCGAGCGCGCCCGCGAGCACCTCGCGGCGTGCTCGTGCGACGGCGGATGCCCCTCGTGCGTCGGTCCCGCGTACGCGCTCGGCGCCGACGTCCGCGGCGCGGTCGCGCACCTGCTCTCCCTCGCCTGATGGATCTCCGCGACCGCCTCGCGCGCGTCGCCGCGGCGCGCAAGGTCGTTTCGGAGGTCGAGGCAAAGTGGCGCGAAGCCCCGGAACACGTCGGGGAGAGCGGCCATCCGTCGCGCCGTCCCGAGCGCCCGTTCGACATCAGCGAGCATCGCTTCGACCTCGGCACCCTCGGGCTCGAGACCGTGGGACGCGGACCGTGCGATCCCCTCCTCTTGCCGCATCTCGGTCTCAAGGGCGAGCCGCCGGCGCGATGGGAGGACGTCCTCTTCCTCGACACCGAGACGACCGGGCTCGCCGGCGGCACGGGGACGTACGTGTTCCTCATCGGCCTCGCCCACTTCGCGGAGGGCGAGCTGGTGCTGCGCCAGCATCTGCTCCGCGATCTCGCGAGCGAGCACGCGTTCGTCGAGCACCTCGGCCGCGAGCTCGAGCCGTTCCGGTCGTGCGCCTCGTACAACGGCAAGACCTTCGACCTGCCGCTGCTGCGGACGCGCTTCGTCATGACCCTGCGGAGCGAGCTCACCGTCGACGAGGGCCACCTCGACCTCCTTCATCCCGCGCGCCGGCTGTGGAAGGACCGCTTCGGCTCCACGACGCTGCGCCAGCTCGAGGAGAGCGTCCTCGACGACGGCCGGGTGGCGGACATCCCCGGGTCGCTCATCCCCGACGCGTACTTCCACTACCTGCGGACGCGCGACGAGGCGGTCATCCGGCCGGTGCTCGAGCACAACGCACGCGACGTCGTCTCTCTCGTGCGCATCGCCGATCGCGTGGCGCGCGCGGTGCTCGACGCGCGCACCGGACGCGCTCCCGACCACGCGCCCGCCGCGCTCGCGCTGGCGCGCATCTTTCAGCGGCAGGGCGAGGACGAGGCCGCTTTCTGCTGCTACGAGAGCGCGTACGCCGACGGCGACGCGACGGTGCGCGCTCGGGCGGCGCTCCCCCTCGCGCGCGCCCTCGAGCGACGCGGCGACGTCGATCGCGCTCTCACGATGCTCGAGACGCTGCTCGCCCTGGGCGTCGGGACGCCGACGTGGCGCGACCAAGCGGAGGCGCGCTTGCGCCGGCTCGCCCGCAAGCGCTGGAGCGCACGAGGCGGCACCATTCCCGTCACGTGCAGGACCTCCCTCGCGTCGCCCGCGCCATCCGTGAACGCCTGACGACGAGCCGCGCCGTCGTCGAGGAGGCGCTGGCGCGGTACGACGAGCGCGAGCCCGTGCTTCATGCCTTCGCCTGGCTCGATCGGGACCGCGCGCTGCGCCTCGCCGACGAGGCCGACGCCGCCGTCGCGCGCGGCGATCGGCTCGGGCCGCTCCACGGCGTGCCGATCGGCGTGAAGGACATCTTCGACACGGCGGCGATCCCGACGGAGAACGGATCGCGCCTCTTCACCGGGCGTGTGCCGCGCACGAGCGCCGCGGCGGTCGTCGCGCTCGAGCGCGCCGGCGCGATCGTGATCGGCAAGACGGTGACGACCGAGCTCGCCTTCTACCAGCCGGGCCCGACGACGAATCCGCACGACCCGACGCGGACGCCGGGCGGCTCGTCCATGGGATCGGCCGCAAGCGTCGCGGCGGGGATCGTTCCCGGAGCGATCGGCTCGCAGACGAACGGCTCGGTCATCCGCCCGGCCGCGTTCTGCGGCGTCGTCGGCGTCAAGCCGACGCACTCGCGCATCTCGCTCGAAGGGGTGATGCCGTTCGCTCCGACGCTCGACCACGCCGGGACGTTCGCGCGCACGGTCGAAGGTGCGGCGCTCCTGTGCGCCGCCGCGGCCGGCGAGCAGCTCGCGCGATGGTGGTCCGGGGTCGCGGACGCGCCGCCCCGCCTCGCCGCCGTGCGGACGAAGGACTGGGACAAGGCGAGCGATCCGATGAAGGCGCGCTTTCAGGAGGCGGTCGACGCGCTGGCCGTGGCGGGACGGGCCATCGAGTGGCCGGATCTCCCCGCCGGCGTCGACGACGGCGTGCCCATCGTGCAGCGGCTCATGCGCTACGAGGGCGCCCACGGCATCGGACGCGTCGCGAAGGAGAGGCCCGAGCTGGTGAGCGAGGTCGCGCGGACGCTCTTCGCCGAGGGCGAGCGCATCAGCGACGCGCAGCATGAGAAGGATCGTCGCGAGCGCGAACGGCTGATCGCGGCGTTCGCGTCTTGGGCCGCGGCTTACGACGCGATCCTCGCGCCGCCGACCACGGGCGAGGCGCCCGGTCTCGAGACGACGGGCGATCCGATCTTCTGCTCGCGCTGGTCGCTCCTCGGGGCACCGGCGGTCACCATTCCCGTCGGCCGCGGGCCGTCGGGACTGCCGCTGGGGCTGCAGCTCGTCGGCGCGCCCGACGACGACAAGCGCGTCCTGGGCGCGGCGGCATGGGCGGAGAGGGTGCTCGCCGGCTTCTAGGAGGGTGCGGAAGTATGCGCTCTGAGGGCGCGCTTCATCCGTTCGCCACTCCTTCCGTGATCTCGATCAGCTCTGGATCGCGCCCCTCGCGGGGCGTTCGCCCGGTGATCCCGGTCGCCGTCCCCATGCGCTCACGCCGCCACCGCCAGGTTGCGCATGCGGACCAGGTCGTACGCCGCGAGGGCGAAGGTGAAGGCCCACCCGACGCGGCGTCTCCCGCGGTGGCGCGTCTTGCGCATGAGCGCGACGGTCTTGATCCAGCCGTTGATGCGCTCGATGGCCCTCCGGGCCTGCTGGCTCATGGCGTATCCCGGGTGGCGGGTCGTCCGGCCGTCGATGGCCGAGCGCCGGCGCGTGGTGTTCTGGGCCACGTGCGGGGTGACGCCCTCCTCTCGCAGGGCGCCGACGAGCTCGGCCGCGTCGTACGCCTTGTCCGCGGCCAAGGTGGCCCGCGGACGGCGGGTCACCGATCGGACGAGCGCGAGCGCGGCCGCGCGCTCGGCGAAGCCGTCGGCCGCCGTGAGCGTCCCGCCCACGGCGAGGCCGCAGCGGTGGTCCATCAGCACGTGGCCCAGGAAGGCGAGGCGGGCCTCGTGGCCGTCGCCCTTGCGGAACAGGCGCGCCTCGGGGTCGGTCGTGCTCTGGTGGGTGTCGTTGCGCCGCGGCCGTCCTTTGAAGTCGCCGCTGCCGCCCGGCGTGCCGCCGGCAGCGTCCTTGGGTCGGAAGCTCTTGTGCCCGGCCCAGGCCTCGATGAGCGTGCCGTCGACGCTGAAGTGCTCGTCACTGAGCAGGTCCTGCTCGCGCGCCTGGGCGATGACCGCACTGAAGAAGGCCTGGGCGACGTCGCCGCGCAGCAGGCGCTCGCGGTTCTTGGTGAAGACCGTGACGTCCCAGACCCGGTCGTCGACCTCGAGGCCCACGAACCAGCGGAAGAGCAGGTTGTACTGGAGCTCCTCCATGAGCAACCTCTCGGAGCGCACCGAATAGAGGGCCTGGAGCAAGAGGGCCCGCAGCAGCCACTCCGGCGGGATGGAGGGCCGACCGGTCTTCGCATACAGCCGGTCGAAGAGCGGGTCGAGGTCGCGCAGCGCGCGGTCGGTCATCGCGCGGATCCGCCGCAGGGGATGGTCCTGCGGGACACGCTCCTCCAGCCGGACATAGCTCCAGACCGCACCTTGGTCGGGTGGCTCACGGCGCATCGCGCACCTCCTCGACGGAGTGATCCCGTCGAGGACCAGGATCGCGATCGGAGGGCGGAAGTCAAGATCCTGACGGCCTCGCCGTCACCTTTTTCCGCATCCTCCTAGCGCGAGGCGATCGACCCCTGGCGCGCGGCCGCGGCCTGCAGGCTCTCCGCGTTGTTGAGGATCCGCAGGGCCGTGCCGCTGAAGATCTCGTCGCGGTCGGCCTGCGGCACGTCGAGCTCCGCGATCGAGC
>JAGWSB010000048.1 GCA_028876375.1 Chloroflexota bacterium
GCCGAGGAGGAGGTCAACCTCGCCAAGTCGATCGAGCTCGGCGAGCAGGCGCTCGAGTCGCCCGCGCTCGCGGCCGTCCACCTGTACGAGCTCGGCGTCGAGGTCAAGAAGCGCATGGCCGTCGGACGGCCGAAGGACCTCGTGGACGAGGCGACGCGCTTCACGCTGAAGTCTCTCCAGTACACGCTCAACGACGAGGAGGGTGAGAAGGAGCTCAAGAAGCTCACGACGCGCCTCCTCAAGCTGCGCGACCCGCTGCGCGCCGAGGCGAACAGCAAGGAGATCTCGAACGAGGCGCGCGTCCTCATCGAAGAGATCGTCCTGATCGTCGACAACGCGAAGCGCGACCCGCACCGGCTCGCCTTCCGCATCCTCCCGGCGTACTCGAAGGTGCACGGCGCCGCCGAGGGCGCGGAGCAGCTCGCCGCGCTCGTGGCGCTCGGGCAGGAGATCCGCACCGCGCTCGTGAAGTACCTCGACCAGATGGTGCGGAACGATCCCGACGAGCAGCGCGGCCTCCGCCGCCTCGCGGACGAGCTCATCCAGAAGGGCGACGACGCGCGGCACAACCTGACCGAGGCGAACCTCCGCCTCGTCGTGTCGATCGCGAAGAAGTACATCGGTCGCGGCATGGGCTTCCTCGACCTCATCCAGGAGGGGAACATCGGCCTCATCCGCGCCGTCGAGAAGTTCGACTATCGCAAGGGCTACAAGTTCTCGACCTACGCGACGTGGTGGATCCGCCAGGCGATCACCCGGGCCATCGCCGACCAGGCGCGGACGATCCGCATCCCCGTCCACATGGTGGAGACGATCAACAAGCTCATCCGCGTCTCGCGCGGCCTGCTGCAGGAGCTGGGGCGCGAGCCGACGGCCGAGGAGATCGGCGAACGGATGCTCATCACGCCCGACAAGGTGCGCGAGATCGTGAAGGTCTCGCAGGAGCCCGTCTCGCTCGAGACGCCCATCGGCGAGGAGGAGGACTCGCACCTCGGCGACTTCATCCCCGACAACCAGGCCCTCGCCCCGAGCGACGCGGCCTCCCACAAGCTCCTCAAGGAGCAGGTCGAGTCGGTGCTCGAGGGGCTCACGCAGCGCGAGCGGCGCGTCCTGCAGCTGCGGTTCGGCCTCGAGGACGGCCGCACGCGGACGCTCGAGGAGGTCGGACGCGAGTTCAACGTCACGCGCGAGCGCATCCGTCAGATCGAGGCGAAGGCGCTCCGCAAGCTGCGGCACCCCAGCCGCAGCCGCAAGCTCAAGGACTACTTGGAATAGCGGTCGTAGCTGACGATCTCGGCTAGGGGCCTGCGCCCTCCGGGGCGCGCCCCTGGCCGGGGATCCTTGGGTGAGACCGGCCGTCCGATCATCACGATCTGGCGGGCCGTCTTGTCGACCGGGATCCCCAGGAGCCTCTTCACCTCGGCCTGCTGCGAGGCGTCGCCGTACCACGCGATCCCCGCGCCGTAGCCCAGCGCGTGCGCGGCGACGAGGATGCGCTCCGTCGCGCGGCCTTCGTCGTAGGCGTGGCTCGCGTCGTCGTTGTCGACGACGATGGCGATCCCGACCGGCGCCGCGGCGATCCAGCTGATGGGGGTCCGCAGCCGGCTGAGCGTCCCGATCGTCCCGCGGTCGCGGACGACGACGAAGTGCCACTCCTGCCGGTTGGTGGAGCTGCCGGTCCAGCGCGCGACCTGGAGGATCTGCCGCAGGACGTCGTCGGGTACGGGCTCGTCGGCGTATTGGCGGATCTGCCGCGTCGTGCGCAGCGTCTCGATCATGTGCCGCCTAGCATCGCACCGTGGAGCAGGCAGGGTCCGGGGCCGACCAGGGCGAGCTCGAGAGGCTCGACAGCGCGCTGCGTGTGGCAGAATCCGCGCTCGAAGAGGCGCTCGAGGCGGCGGAGAACCTTGGCAACTTCGACCGCCGCTTCGACGTCCCGCGCGCACTCGGCGGCGCGCAGCGTCTCGTGGGCAACGCGCGCGAGGCGGTGGACGCGGCGCGCTTGCGCTAGCGAGCGCGTGCTCGCGCGTAAAATGGATGTGCTTTCCGGCGTAGCGCAGCGGTAGCGCAGGGGACTGTTAATCCCTTGGTCGGAGGTTCGAATCCTCCCGCCGGAGCAGATCCCTGCATCCGCGTGATGGCGATCGTCGGCAGGCCGTGGTCGGCGCGCTCGTCGAGCTTGCGCACCTCGGCGTCGTAGTCGAAGCCGAACCCCTTCAGCAGCGGCTTGAGGGCGGCGGGCCGCTCCTTCATCGGCGAGACGGTCGCACTGCGCGTGGCGGTCGTGTAAGTGCCGACCGTCGCGTTCACGCACACTGTCGCGCGTGTACGGCCTCACCCGCGCCGAGACCTCGCTCCTGCGGCGCCTCTCGACGCCCGACAAGGTCCAGGCCTACCTCGACGGGCTCGCGTACAACCTCGAGAAGGACGGCGAGACGCTCCGCTCGCCGCGCCGCGTCATACGCGACGGGACGGCGCACTGCGCCGAGGCCGCGTTCCTGGCCGCCGCGGCCTTCCGCGTGAGCGGTCGCCCGCCGCTCGTCGTCGATCTCGAGGCGGTCCGCGACGACGACCACGTCATCGCCGTCTACCGCGACGCGGGGCTGTGGGGCGCGGTCGCGCTCTCCAAGTTCGCGGGGCTGCGCTTCCGCGCGTCCGTCTACCGCACGCTGCGCGAGCTCGTCATGTCGTACTTCGAGGACTACTACAGCTGGGACGGCGAGCGGACGCTGCGCTCCTTCTCGCGCCCGGTCTCGCTCGCTCGCTTCGACCGCATCGCCTGGATGACCTCCGAGGACGACCTGTGGCCGATCACCGACCACCTCGCGACCGTCGCCCACGTGCGGCTCCTCCCGCGCGGCGCCGATCGGCGCTTGCCGGACGTGGACCGCCGTTCGTACGAGGCCGGCATCCACGGGGCGCCGGAGCATTGACTTCCGCTACATTGGCCATGCACCTGATCGCGTCGAGGAGGGGTGAGTGCTGAGGGCTGTCGTCCTCGCCGAGGAGCGCCGGTGGCTCCTCCTCGCGGCCGTCTTCGCCGCCACGCTCTTCTTCGGATTCGGCGTGCAGGCCGCCGGCAGCCTCTACCTCCGCTGGACCGAGAGCCCCATCGTCACCCACTACCGCACGACGCTCTCGTACACGAGCGCGCTCCTCGGCGACGCGTTCCTCATCCCGCTCGTCAACGTCTTCGTCACGTCGCAGCTCTGGGAGTGGCGCCGCCGTCCGCGGCTGCGCGAGATCGTCGCCGCGGCGTGCGGGGGCGCGCTGCTCACGGTCTCCGTCCACCTCTACCAGGCCGCGAACGACCTGCTCAATTGGACGATGCTCGCGCCGTACCGCTGGACGCCGCTCGGCTACGTGCACGCGATGTTCATGTTCACCGAGCTGTCCTTCGTGCTCTTCTTCTGGGGTCAGGTGGGCCTCGTCGCCCGCGAGCAGCCGCGCGCGATCTTCTCGCGGCGGATCCTCTTCGTCGTGCTCTGCTCGCTGGTGTTCCTGCGGCTGCTCCTGGGTGACTACGGGTACTTCGCGTAGCTCTTAGTCGGCGGCCTCGAAGACCTTCCCCGGGTTCATGATCCCCTGCGGATCGAGGGCCCTCTTCACCCGCTTCATGACCTCGTACGCCGCGCCGTGCTCCGCCGCCATGTAGCGCTGCCGCACCGCGCCCGTCCCATGCTCGCCGGTCACCGTCCCGCCGACCTCCAGCGCGAGGCGGTGCAGGCGGTCGGCGAGCTCGTCGGCGCGCCGCACCTGGTCGGGATCGGTGGGATCGATGACGATCGCCGAGTGCACGTTGCCGTCACCGAAGTGGCCGTAGAAGATCACGCTCGTGTCCGTCTCCGCCGCGATCTCGCGGGCGCGACGGATCGTCCGCGGGATCTCCGCGATGGGGACGGAGAGGTCCTCGCCGGCGAAGATGCGGTGCTTCCCGGGGAAGACGAGCGAGCTCGCGGCGGCGAGCCCGCCGCGCGCCTGCCACAGCCGCTGGATGGCGGCCTCCTCCTCGGCGCGCTGCGTCACCTGGGCGCGTCGCTTCACGATCTCCTCGACCTCCGCGACCGAGCCGGACACGCTCGCGCGCGTCCCCTCGATCTCGACGAAGAGGACGGCCTCGCCGCTCGGGAGGCCGAGATCCGGGCGCCACTTCGTCAGCGCCTCCACGGCCGTGCGGTCGAGGAGCTCCGCCGTCGCGGGGAGGATCCCCGCGGCGAAGAGGTCGTCGATCGTGCGCACCGTGTCGTCGAGGTCGCCGTAGGCGGCGAGCACGACCGCCCGCGCCGGCGGCCGCGGCTGCACCCGCAGCCGCAGGCGCGTGAGGATCCCGAGCGTCCCCTCGGAGCCGACGAACAGCTTCGTGAGGTCGATCCCGCTCGATGACTTGAGCGCCTTGGACCGCTCGCCGCCGGTCACGATGACGCTCCCGTCGGCGAGGACGACCTCGGCGCCGAGCACGTAGGCGGACGTCGTACCCCACTTCACGGCGTGCGGGCCGCTCGCGTTGTTCGCCACCATCCCGCCGAGCGTGCAGGCGCGGCCGCTCCCGGGGTCGGGCGGGAAGAACAGCCCGTGCGACGCGAGGGCGGCGTTGAGGTCGGCGTACACGATCCCGGGCTCGGTCACGACCTGCAGGTCGGTGCGGTCGACGTCGAGGAGGCGGCGCATCCGCGCGAACGACACGACGATCCCCCCGCGAGCGGGCACCGCGCCGCCCGTCTGCCCGGTCCCCGCGCCACGGGCGACGATCGGCGTGCCCGTCTCGGCGGCGACGCGCACGACCGCCGCGACCTCGCCGCCGCTGTCCGGGACGACGACGACCTCGGGCATCCGTTGCTTGCGGAGCGACCAGAACGACGCGTCGTACGCGTAGGGGACGAGCGCGACCTCGTCGTCGATGACGCGGTCCGGCGGGAGGATCTCGCGCAGGCGCGACGCGATGGACGCCTTCGCGATCACCACCGTACGTATGCTAGGTCCATCGCCATCGCTCCTTCCTCCCACGTCGACGCGCATGACCTCGCGACCTGCGTGTCGTGCGGGCTGTGTCTCAACGATTGCCCGACGTACCGCGTCATCGGCGACGAGGCCGACTCGCCGCGCGGGCGGATCCACCTCATTCGCGAGCTGCTCGCCGCGCCGGGCGCGGCGAAGGCGTCGACGGTCGCTCACCTCGAGGCCTGCCTCGTGTGCCGGGCCTGCGAGACGGCGTGTCCGTCGCTCGTGCCGTTCGGGCGGATCATGGAGGGCGCGCGGGAGGAGATCGCGCAGCGGCGCGCGCCGTCGGGCATCCGCGGTCGCGTGCGCGCGATGCTCGTCGACGTCGTCACTCACCCGGACCTCCTCGCCGCGCTCGCACGGGTCGCCGCGCTCTACGACCGGGTCGGTCTGCGCGCGATCGCGCGGCGCGTCCTGCCGCGGCGTCTCGCGGACATGCAGTCGCTGCTTCCGACGCCGGAAGGAGCGCCGTATCGGCCGACCCCTCGCGACGACGCCGACGTGCAGCTCCTCGCGGGATGCGTCATGCGCGCCACCTTCGGCGACACGCAGCGCGCCACGGTCAGCGCGCTCGAGCGCGGCGGCCGCTCGGTGGGATCTCCGGCGGGACAGGAGTGCTGCGGCGCGCTCCACGCGCACTCGGGGCTGGGGGACCGCGCGCGCGAGCTGGCGCGCCGGAACGTCGACGCCTTCGGCGACGGCGACGCGCCCATCGTCGTCACCGCCGCGGGGTGCGGCGCGCATCTCCGCGCCTACGGCCACCTCCTGCGCGGCGACGCCGCGTACGCCGAGCGAGCTCGTCGCTTCGCGTCGCGTGTACGCGATGCGAGCGAGGTGCTCGCGCCGGCGGACGCTCGACGGTCGCTCGGCCGTCCCCTGCGCGTCGCGTATCAGGACGCCTGCCACCTCGCGCACGGACAGGGCATCCGACGGCAGCCCCGCGACCTCCTGAGGGCGATCGCCGGCGTCGAGCTGGTGACCATCGCCGATCCCGAGCGCTGCTGCGGTAGCGCGGGTATCTACAACCTCACGCATCCGGACCTGGCGGCGGAGCTGCAGCGGCAGAAGGTCGCCGCCATCCTGGCGGCACGCCCCGACGTCGTCGTCTCCGCCAATCCCGGCTGCATCCTGCAGATGCAGGCCGGCCTGCGCGCCGCGGGCAGCGACGTGCCCGTCGTGCACCTCATGCGGGCCGTCGGCGACCCCGCATACCTCTCGAAAGGGGCCTCGTCGAGCAAGCGATAGCCGCGGTGCTGCGCGATGGCCCGGGACGTGCGAAAATAGACACACCGATGAGCGTTTCCCGATCCACCTACCGTCATCGCCTCAGCTCAGAGGACGTCCGCAAGAGCCGCATCCTGATCACGAAGGACGCTTGGAAGCTCTTCCCCGATCCCGGCGAGCGCGTCGCGCTGCGCATCGGCGCGCGCCGCTTCGACGCCGAGATCAAGGCGGAGCGGTGCGCGTGCGTGCCTCCCGAGCACGAGCACTACCACCTCACGTGCCCGGCGCTGAAGGGTCAGGCGGGGTTCAAGAGCGGCGCGCTGGTCGTGATCGCGAAGGATTCCGACGGGGGATACCGATTCGTCGAGGAGCGGGGCTAGACTCGGACGGGTGAGTCCGGGCCTCAGTCCGCGAGGAACGGCATGACTTCGTACATCCTCATGCACGCGTTCGGCACCCTCCGCGACGAGCTCGACCGCTCGGATCGCGGCAAGCGCACGTACTCCGGCTGGCTGCGCCAGTTCGTCGCCGACACCCCGTCCCGCCTGACGGAGATCGCCCGCCTCATCGACCTCCTCACCGAGAACGGTTGGAAGGTCACCGGGTCGCCGTACGACTGCGACGTCATGCTCGAGCGGCCCGTGGGCCGCGAGATCGCCGAGCAGGAGCTGCGGCGCGCCGAGGTATGGGATCGGCTCATGCAGGTCGCCTCTCCCGACGACGACGGACACGTCGTCTGGCGCGAGCATCCCGAGGGACGTCCCGGTCCTCGCCGGCGGCGCCGCGTGCGGCGCCCGCCCACTCGAGAGCAGGGCGGCTAGGCCGACATCCCGCACCCCCTCGGCGACGAGCTCACCGAGCTCCACGTCCACCTCGGCGGCGCCGTGGACCCGTCCGACCTGTGGCGGATCGCGCACGCGCAGGGGATCCGGCTGCCCACGAAGGACTACTGGGAGTTCATCGATCTCATCACCGTGCAGCGCGGGAAGAAGAAGTCCTTCGAGGAGTACCTGGCCCTCTACCACTGGACGGAGCTGATCCAGTCGAGCCCGCTCGCCGTCGAGGAGTCGGTGTACTCCGTCGTCGGCGGCGCCTACCGCAAGGCCAACATCACCACGCTCGAGCTCCGCTACAACCCGATGAAGCGCAACCGCGGGGGTGAGCAGGACCTCGACCACATCATCATGGCGTCGGTCCGCGGGCTCGACCGCGCGCACCTCGAGTACCCGGTGAAGGCCGGCCTCATCTTCTGCCTCGACCGGCAGTTCGACTTCGCGCTCAACCAGATCCTCGTCGAGAAGGCGATCGCCTACCAGCACCGCGGGGTCGTCGGCATCGACATCGCGGGCGGAAAGAACGTCGACTTCCGCTACCGCGACTACGCGACGCTCTTCCGCAAGGCCAAGCGCGCCGGCCTCGGCATCACCGTGCACGCCGGCGAGGACGAGGGCCCGCAGTCGGTGGACGAGGTGCTGCGCTTCCTCGATCCCGACCGCATCGGCCACGGCATCCACGCCGCGGAGGACCCGGCGCTGTGCAAGCGCCTCGCGGAGCGCGGTGTGCTGCTCGAGATCTGTCCCACGTCCAACCTCGACACCGCGGTCGTTCGCGACGCCGACGAGCTGCGCGGCTTCATTACGACCTTTCGGAGGAACAAGGTGCGCTTCAGCATCAACACCGACGGCCCCGAGATGCTCCGCACGACGCTGCGCGACGAGCTCAAGGGCGCCGTCCGGGCGGGATTCGTGACCCGGGAGGAGCTGCAGCAGCTGGGTGGCTGGGCGCTCGAGGCATCGTTCGTGCGACGAGCGGCGGCGGCGTCATGAGCCGCGAGAGCGAGGCCTTCCTGCGCTTCGTCGTCATCTGCGCCGCGTGGGCCGCCGGACAGGTGCTCGAGTACGCGTTCGGCGTCGTGCTGCCGCTGCCCGTCGTCCCCGCGATCTTCGCCGTCGCGGCGTACATGGCGACGCGCGACATCCGGGTCGGCGGCGGCGGAGGCGGTGGGGACACCTACTGGCGCGGGCAGCGCATCGACCGGGACCGCTGGCGGCACTAGCCGCCGAGGTCACTTGCCGCCTTCGTGCGGCTCCTGCGCGCCGGCGGCGACGGCGGAAGGCGCCGCTCCCGGCTTGACCCCGAGGCGCTGTCCGAAGGACGCGGCGCGCATCGAGTCCATCTCCGTCGGGTTGTCGGGGCGCATGACGAAGGGCGCGAGCGCCGCGAGGATGGCCTTGAGCGCGTCGAGGTCCTCGACCCGCTTGCCGAGGCGATCGGTCACGAACCACAGGTAGCCGCTCGGCCACACGGCCTGGCGTCCCTCGAGGCGCTGGGTCGCTTGCGCGGGGACGTGCGCCGTATGCGTCAGGGCGAAGCCCCGCTCGATGCCTTCCGCCGACGACCACGAGACGACGGCGTCGTCGGGCTCGACGGGCTTGCCGCAGGCGTCGCACACGAGGTCGTACTCGGCCACCGGCGCGGAGGATATCGCCGCGACCGCTCGCGCGCGGTGGCGGCGCGATGGCACCATGTGGCGCGATGCCGGAGCGCTACGGGTCGTGGGGCAAGGTGCTGCGGGTCGACCTGACCCGGCGGCGCACCGCGGTCGAGGAGATCGACGAGGCGACCTTCCGCCGCCGCCCCGGCGGCCGCGCGATGATCGCCCACTACCTGCTCACCGAGCTGCCGCGCGGCGCCGATCCGCTCGGGCCGGAGAACCTGCTCGTCTTCGCCCCGGGCGTCCTCACCGGGACGCCGCTCTCGGGCGCGTCGCGACACTCCGTCGGCGCGCTGTCCCCGCTGAGCGGAGGCTTCGGCGAGGCGGAGGTCGGCGGCTTCTGGGGCGCCGAGCTCAAGAGGGCCGGTTGGGACGGCATCGTCGTCGCCGGCGCGGCGTCGGAGCCCGTCTACCTCTACATCAAGGACGACACGGTGGAGATCCGTGACGCCGCGCGCTTCTGGGGCATGGAGACGGGCGAGACGGAGGAGGCGCTGCGGGCCGAGGTGGGGGAGCGCCTCGCGCGCGTCTGCGAGATCGGTCCCTCGGGCGAGAAGCTCGTCCGCATCGCCGGGATCGTCAACGACTACAAGGACATCGCCGGGCGCGGCGGGATGGGCGCGGTCATGGGCAGCAAGAAGCTCAAGGCCATCGTCGTGCGCGGCTCGAAGAACGTCCCCCTCGCGAGCGCCGCGAAGGTGAAGGAGGTCGGCCGCTGGGTGGCCGACACGCTGCAGGAGAACCACTGGGCCTTCCACAACTACGGCACCGGGATGGGCCTCGACGGCTACACCAAGGTCGGCGGCTTCGCCGTCCGCAACTACGAGGGCGGCGTCTTCGAGAACGCCGCCGCGGTGAGCGCCGAGGCGCTCATCGCCAGTGGGATGCGCATCAAGATGGAGGCCTGCTGGGCCTGCTCCGTCCGCTGCAAGAAGGTCGTCAAGCTCGAGGAGCCGTACCGGATCGACCCGAAGTACGGCGGGGTCGAATTCGAGTCGGACGTCGCCCTCGGGCCGCACGCCGGAGTGGACGACCTCGCGCTCATCTCGAAGGCCAACGAGCGCTGCAACGCGCTCGGCCTCGACGCCATCTCGACGGGCGCGACCATCGCGTGGGCCATGGACGCGCGCCGGCGCGGCATCGTCCCGGACGCCGAGATCGACGGGGAACCGCTCGAGTTCGGCAACGGCCGCGCGGTGCTCGCCGCGGTCGAGGCGATCG
This sequence comes from Chloroflexota bacterium, assembly GCA_028876375.1. Classification (GTDB taxonomy): domain Bacteria; phylum Chloroflexota; class Limnocylindria; order P2-11E; family P2-11E; genus JACPOT01. The sequence goes on from JAGWSB010000048.1 coordinate 9,938, forward strand.
CGCGGCGGCGCGGCTTCGGCGACGTCCTGGCCGAGGGGTCGGCGCGCGCGGCGCGCGCGCACGGCGGCGAGGAGCTGCTCACGACGGTCAAGGGGCTCGAGATCGCGATGCACGACCCGCGGCAGCGCACCGAGTACGGGCGCACGGTGCGGATCTCGTACTCGACCAGCCCCAGCGGCGGCGACCACATGCTCTCGAACCTGCCGCCGCGAAGCATGCGCAACACCGTCGGCATGTGCTTCTTCCTGAAGTACGACGACGGGAAGATGACCGAGATCCTCAACGCCGTCACCGGGTGGGGCCTCACGCCGAAGGACGTCGCCGACATCGGGGAGCGCTCCCTGGCGCTGGCGCGGCTGTTCAACGAGCGCATGGGGATGACCGCCCGCGACGACATGCTCCCGCCGCAGGTCATGAAGCCGCACGTCTCGGGTCCGCTGTCGAAGGTGCGGCTCGATCCGGACGACCTCGCCGTGCAGGTGCGCGCGTATTACGGCCAGCGCGGCTGGGACGCGGACGGCCATCCCACGCGCGAGACGCTGGAGAGGCTCGGCATCGCGGAGTACGCGTAGGCGCTGCACGCGGCGTGCAGCGAACGAGCGGGCGATCTGCGATGATGCGCGCGTGGGTCTCCTCGACGCGAAGAAGGCGCTCGTCGTCGGCGTCGGCAATCAGCGGAGCATCGCGTGGGGCATCGCGACGGCGTTCCAGCGGGAAGGCGCGCAGCTCGCGTTCACGTATCTGAACGAGCGCTTCAAGGACAACGTCGAGAAGCTCGTCCGCACCCTTCCCGGGAACGAGGACATGCCGATCGTCGAGTGCGACGCGTCGAAGACCGAGGACGTGGCTCGGCTCTTCGATGGCATCGAGCGGCGCTGGGGCTCGCTCGACGTGCTCGTCCACTCGATCGCGTACTCGCCGACGGACGACCTGCGCCGCCGCTTCCACGAGATCTCGCGCGACGGCGTCCTCACCGCGGTCGACGTGAGCGCGTACACGCTCGTCTCGCTCTCGCGCGCCGCGCTGCCGCTGTTCGAGAAGGCCGGCGGCGGGAACGTCCTGGCGCTGACGTTCAACGCCGTCGAGCGCGTCGTCCCCAGCTACAACGCGATGGCCGTCGCGAAGGCCGCGCTCGAGACCTGCGTCCGCTACCTCGCCGTCGACCTCGGTCCGCACAACGTACGCGTCAACGCGATCTCCGCCGGTCCGCTCAAGACGCTCTCGGCGAGCGCGGTGAAGGGGATCTCGTCGGCGCGCGACGTGTGGGAGGCGCGCTCGCCGCTGCGGCGCAACATCACGCAGGAGGAGGTCGGCAACGTCGCCGTCTTCCTCGCGAGCGAGTGGTCGCGCTCCATCACCGGCTCGACGATCTTCGCGGACAACGGCATGAGCATCGTGGGGGTCGCGGACTAGGGCTCAGCGGTCGAGCCGGAGCTCGTACATCACCTTGCCGCTGATGCGGTCCGCGCCGGACCAGCGGAAACCCTGGCGATCCGCCCACTGCGCGCCCGGCCCCATCGGGTCGGTGCGCAGACGCACGACCGTCGCCGCGCGCTCGGCGAGCTCGTCCTTCATGTGCACCCAGATCGCCGTCGCGACGCCGCGGCGCTGGTACGCGGGATCGACGGCGAGGTGGAGGAAGTAGCGGCGCGCGTCGAAGCGGTCGGGCTCGTGGTGGAGCTCGCCGTACCCGACGGCGACGCCCTCCTCGTCCTGGGCGACGACGCGGACCTTCTCGAAGCGCGAGTAGTCCCACCGCTCGTCCCAGTGACGGATGTCCTCGACCGTCACCTGTTCGCCCTCGGCCTCGCACTTCATCTTCGCGATGCGCGGGTAATCGTGCGGGTGGAAGGGGCGCACCCGGATCTCCATGTCAGTCGGCAAAGCGGAACCCCTTGAGCCACCCGGTCTCCCCGCCGATCGTCGTCTGCGCCCCATGTCCGGGGTAGACGCGGGTCTCGGGCGGGAGGTCCGCGATCCGCGCCAGGCTGGCCTCCATCTGCCTGGCGTCGCCGCCCGGCAGGTCGACGCGGCCGACGTTGCCCGCGAAGAGGACGTCGCCGCTGAAGAGGATCCGCTCGTCGGGGAGGTGGTAGCAGGTCGAGCCCTCGGTGTGCCCCGGAGTGTGGAGCGCTTCGAGGCGCACGTCGGCGAGGTAGTCGAGGCGGCCCTCCTCGAGGAGGTCGTCGGCGACCGCGAGCGGCGCCGGCGGGAGCACGCCGCCCGGGCGGGTCACCTCTTCGAGGCGGTACGCGTCGAGGCGGTGGATGGCGAGACGCGCGCGCGTCGCCTCCTTGACGGGTGCATTCGAGTAGACGTGATCGGGGTGCCCGTGCGTGTTGAGGATCGCGAGCACGCGCATGCCTTCCCGCCGCACGGCCTCGAGCACTTCCTTCTCGCCGAGCGACGGATCGACGACGATCGCGTCCCGATGCGCGTCCACCAGGATGTACGTTCCGTTGTCGAAAGGCGCGACGCGGAACGGGATCACCCGCACGGCCCACGGAGCCTAGACGGTCTACGATCGGATCGCAGTGAAGCAGACGCCCGTCGTCGATACCGCACCCGCGACCGCGACGACGAAGGGTCGACCCGCGGTCCTCGCGTCGAAGCACATGGTGAGCTCGACGCACTACCTCGCCTCGCTCGCGGGGCTGCGCATGTTCCCGCGCGGGGGCAACGCCGTCGATGCCGGCGTCGCCGCGGGCATCGCGCTCAACGTCGTCGAGCCCCACCTCACGTCGTTCGGCGGCGTCGCGCCGACCATGATCTTCGGGCCCGGCATGGACGAGCCGGTCACGATCGACGGGCTCGGACGCTGGCCGCGCGGCCTCGATCTCGCGACATACCGCGCGCGGCACGGCGACGACATGCCCCTCGGGGCGCCGCGGATGGTGACGCCCGGCGCGCCCGACGCGTGGCTCACCGCTCTCGCGCGCTACGGCCGCCTCACGCTGGCCGAGGTCCTCGCGCCGATCATCGAGCTGTGCGAGGGCTTCCCGGTCTTCCCGCGGCTCGCGCGCAGCCTCGACCTCTTCAGCGACCGCATGCGGCAGTGGCCCTCGACGGCGGCGGTCTTCCTCCCCGGCGGACGGGCCCCCAGGGCGGGCGAGATGCTCGTTCAGCGCGAGCTGGGCGACCTGTTCCGCCGCCTCATCGCCGTCGAGCGCGCGCACGACACGCGCGGCCGCGCCGCCGCGATCATGGCCGCTCGCGACGCGCTCTACCACGGCGACATCGCGCGCGAGATCGCCGATTTCGCGCAGCGCGAGGGCGCGGCGCTGACGTACGAGGACCTCGACGCTTACCACGCGTCCATCGGGCCCGGAACGCACACGACGTACCGCGGCACGGACGTGTACGCCTGCGGTCCGTGGTCGCAGGGGCCGCTGGTGCCGATGACCCTCAACATCCTCGAGCTCTCCGACGTCGCGTCGATGGGACCGTGCTCGACGGCGTTCCTCCATCGCTACACCGAGGCCATGAAGCTCGCCGCGGCCGACCGCGAAGGGTTCTTCGGCGATCCCGACCTCGTCGACGTCCCGATGCGCGGGATGCTCGACAAGGCCTACGCCGCCGAGCGCGCCAAGCTGATCCGCGACGACCGCGCGTGGCCCGAGCTGCCGCCGCCCGGCGACCCGTGGGGCTACGAAGGGCGGACCGGTCCCGCGGGGTACCGTCCCCGCGCGGCGGACGGCGGCGACTTCCCCGACACCTCCTACGCGTGCGCGATGGACGCCGACGGGTGGGCCTTCTCCGCGACGCCGTCCGACCCCGCGGCGCACGCGCCGCTCGTGCCCGGGCTCGGGATCATCGTCTCGTCGCGCGGCGCGCAGCTCTTCACGACGCCCGGGCACCCCTCGGCCATCGGACCGTGGAAGCGGCCGCGGCTCACGCCGAATCCGGCGATGCTCGTGCGCGACGGCAAGGCGTACATGCCCTTCGGCTGCCCCGGCGAGGACGCACAGTGCCAGGCCATGGTCCAGGTCGTCTGCGGCATCGTCGACTTCGGGCTGGACACGCAGGAAGCGATCGAGATGCCGCGCGTTATCTCGCGCAGCTTCCCCTGGACGTTCTGGCCGCACCGCTACGCGCCGGGCGAGCTCGGCGTCGAGGGACGCATCCCCGCGTCGGTGCGCGACGAGCTCGCGGCGCTGGGGCACAAGGTCGTCGCCTGGCCGGACTGGACGCCGGCGGCAGCGGGCGTGTGCGCGATCCGCGAGCTCGAGCCCGGGACGCTCGAGGGCGGCGCCGATCCGCGCCGCGAGAGCTACGCCGTCGGCTGGTAGGCGGAGCCGATCTAGCCCGCCCCGCGAGCGCGGATGGACGCCACCACCGCGACGACGTCGCCGCCGGGATCGGCCACCGCGGCGAGACCGGCGGCGATGCGCTCGCCATCGACGACGTGCGCGCGCAGCCGCGCCAGCGGCACCAGGGGATCGGCGAGGTTCGCATCGTCGTGGTCGAGGCCGCTGCGCTCCTTGACCTGGCGGCGCACCTCGACCCAGCGCACGATCGCGTCGCGGTCGGCCTCCGGCAGGGCCGCGTAGGCGGCGGGCGCGCGCAGCGCGTCGCGGTAGGGACCGAGGCGCTTCAGCTCGGTGCCGCGTGGATGCTCCGTCGCGAGCGCCACGTCGCGCTCCAGGCTCATCGTGCCGATGCTAGGTGCGCTTCGTGGCCTCGACGTAGAAGCGGTGCGCCCGCGCGCGCAGGGGCAGCCGGCGACTGAGGCGCTCGAGCGCGCGCGCGGAGCGTGGCCGCGCGACGCCCGGCGCCTGCCAGGGCACCGCGTCGAGGTACTCCATGACCTGGTCGATGCTGTCGAACTGCACGTCGGTGAACGACTCGCGCCGATCGAGGACGCGCAGTCCGGCGTCCTCGAGCTGGCGGCAGCACGACACGAGGTGCCACCCGAAGTAGGGGAGCGGCGCGCCGAGGGCGTCGTTCAGCTCGAGCAGGTTCCGTCCGCCGACCTGCTGGGTCACGAACCAGCCGCCGCCACCGAGCACGCGCGCGACCTCGGTCGCGACGAACGACTCGTGCCGGTCGATGACGAGATCGAAGGCGGCGTCGCGGAAGGGCAGCGAGGGCAGCGTGCGCGCCGGGACGACCGCGACGTTGTCCGGCGCCGGCGTGCAATGGATGAGGTGCGCGCCGACCCCACGGAGCCGCCGCCCCGCGATGGGGACGTTGGCCGGCCACGTCTCGGTCGCCACGGCGACGCCGGCGAACGGCGCGAAGGACGCGAAGATCTCGCCGTCGCCGGTGCCGAGGTCGAGCGCGCGGCGCGCGCGCGCGAGGCGCGCGCGGACGCGGTCGCCGTAGTCCCAGTCCCTCGGATCGCCCCAGCGCATTGGAGGACCCTATCGTGGCCGCGTGGGTCAAGAGCGCGCGGTGAGCGGCGAACGCGACGTTCTCGTCGTCGCGAAGGTGGTCGGCTCCGAAGGCTTTCCCGTCGAGCGTCCGTCCGTCGTCGGCGTCGACCGCGCGACCGGAGCGCTCGTCCGTCTGACGCCGTTCCCGTGGAAGGGCTCCGACAGCGACCCGCCGATCCCCAAGTGGGGCTGGATCCACGCGCCCACGCGCGGGGCGGAGTACGACCCGCGCCCGGAGTCGGTCGAGCCGGCCGGGGAGATCGCGCTCACGGCCTACGTCGACGCCAAGGAGGGCTGGCGGCTGCGCTGGCCGTTCGTGCGGCCTCACGTCCGCGCGTCGCTCGAAGAGGTGCAGCAGCTCGCGCGCGACGGCCTCGCGAGCATCGGATTGGTGCGCGCCGCGCCGGACACCGACGTCCTTCAGCTCCCGCTGCGGCTGCGCTTCCGCTGCGACGACGCCGCCTGCTCGACGTATCACGAGCTCCCCGTCCTCGACCAGGAGCTGCACGTCCTCGCGCAGGCGACGCGCGAGCGCTACGGCGCGGAGTGGGCGACGCGGTTCCGGCAAGCGTGGGGCGCGCCGCTGTACCAGAAGTACGACGTCCACGTCATCGTCTCGACGTACGCGCAAGCGATCACGAAGCCGTACGTCGCCGGGCTCTTCCATCCGCCGCGCGCTTCGGAGGACGCGCACCAGCACGCGCATCACGTCGAGCACCGCCGCGAGCACCGCGGCGTGGAGCGCGAGGCTTAGACCTTGCCCGCGAGCTCCCTCGGGATGTCGGTCCGCTCGGTCCCCGTCTCGCCCTTCTTCCCGTGGTACCCGTGGGGGAAGATGCGCAGCAGGAGGTAGGTCCCCGTCGTCGGATCCTCGGAACGCTCGACGACGAGCGACGGCCCCCACGTGGAGACGAAGCGCTCGCCGACGTTCGGCTTCGGCTGGCCCGGGTCGAATCCTTGCTTGTCCCACTGCAGGACGGCGTAGCCGCGCACGACGCGCTCTTCCTCGCCGCCCTCGTCGGGCCGCCAGTCGTGGGCGCCCGGGTGCTGCCGCTGGCACACCGCGGGCGAGCCGGAATGCATCGTCACCCACTTGTAGACGTCGGCGTCCTTCGACTGCGCGCCCTGCGGATACGCCTCCTTGTGGAGCTTCGCGCCGCTCTCGCAGAGGTAGTAGAAGAGCACGAGCGCACTATACGAAGACACGTGAACGCACGCACGATCGCCGTCGACGGACTGCGCACCCGCGTGATCGACGTCGCGCCGGAGCGCGAGATCGACGATCCCGTCCTCCTTCTCCACGGGCTCGGCGGGTGGGCCGAGAACTGGCGGGAGATCGTTCCCGCGATCGTCGAGGGCGGACGCCGCGTCGTCGCGCTCGACCTTCCCGGCTTCGGCGCCAGCGAGCGGCCGCGGCGCGCGCGCTACTTCGACCCGGACGACCCGTTCTATCCGCCGTTCCTGTTCCACGTCCTCGACGCGCTCGGCATCGAGCGCGTGCACGTCGTCGGGCACTCCTTCGGCGGCTCCGTCGCGTACATGACGGCGGTGTGGCGGCCCGAGCGGGTCCGCTCGCTCACGCTCATCGCGCCCGGCGGGCTCGTCGCGGACCTCGCGGCGAGCTTCCGCATCCTCACCCTCCCGGGCGTCGGTCTCCTCGCGCGCATCGCGCGATCCGACGCGACGACGCGCGAAGCGCTCTACGCGTGCTTCCACGATCCGGCCCGCTGCCCGGAGGACGTGCTCGACGAGGCGCGCCGCTACGGCGCTCCCGCGATCGGCGAGATGGTCCGCGTGCTGAGGTCGTCGGTGAGCTTCCGACGCGGGGTGAAGGAGAAGGTGCGGCGCCCCTGGGTCGAGCGCCACGCCCGCTACGCCGGGCCGGCGCTCGTCGTGTGGGGCGTCGAGGACCGCGTCCTGCCGTCCAGGCAAGCGCGCGACGTCCGCGAGATCGCGCCCCGCGCCCGCGTCGAGCTCATCCCGTCGTGTGGCCACCTGGTGATGATCGAGCGGCCCCGCGAGCTCCTCGGCGTCCTGCTCCCGTTCCTCGACGCGTCTGCGCCGGTCGGCGCCGCCGCGCCCTGAGCCCTTTCGCATCGCGCGGGGGCCGTTCCGCTCCCGCCCCCTGGCGCTCAGGGTGGCAACATGCACAGTGAGATGAGGACGCGGTCCCGGCCCGCGGTCCGGACGCCGCAGGCCGGGCTCACGCTCACCAGCGACGAGGTCATCGCCGACTACCGGCTCGCGGTCCGGAGCCGCGCGGCGAGCGTCATCGCGCGGCGCGAGGTCCTCACCGGGAAGGCGCCCTTCGGCATCTCCGGGGAGGGCAAGGAGATCGCGCAGCTCGCCCTGGCGAAGCAGTTCCGCGACGGCGATTGGCGCTCCGGCTACTACCGCGATCAGACGCTGTGCTTCGCGCTCGGCGTCGCGACCATCCCGCAGTACTTCGCTCAGCTCTACACCGACAACGACCCGAAGCACGATCCCTTCTCGGCCGGCCGGCAGATGGTCAGCCACTTCGCGACGCGGACGATCGACGAAGCGGGCGAGTGGCTCCCCGCGGTGCGCCAGAAGAACACGGCCTCCGACCTGTCGCCGGTGTCCGGCCACATGGGCCACGGTCTCGGCCTGGCGTACGCGTCGAAGCTCTACCGGCAGCACGACGGCTTCCGCGCGTTCGGGCGCGGCACCTTCACCGAGGACGGGAGCGAGGTGTCCTTCACGACCGTCGGCAACGCCGGCTGCGCCGAGGGCATCTTCTGGGAGGTCCTCAACGCCTCGGCGGTGCTCCAGGTCCCCATCGCGATCTCGGTGTGGGACGACGGCTTCGGCATCTCCGTGCCGAACGAGCTGCAGGTGGGGAAGTCGTCGATCTCGGACATCGTTCGCGGGTTCGTCCCCGACGCCGGCCGCCCCGGCGTCGACGTGTACACCGTCCGCGGCTGGGACTACCTCGCGCTGTGCGACACCTACGCGGTCGCGATCGACAAGGTGCGGCGCGACCATGCGCCGGCGCTCATCCACGTGAGCGAGATGACGCAGCCCCAGGGCCACTCCACGAGCGGCAGCCACGAGCGCTACAAGACGAAGGAGCGGCTGCGCTTCGAGACCGAGATGGACCCCATCGGGCGGATGCGCCAGTGGATGATCCGCGAGGAGCTCGCGACCGCCGCGGAGCTCGACGAGTACGAGCGGGAGGACCGCCAGGCGGTCGAGCGCATGCGGGAGGAGGCGTGGGATGCCTACTCGGGGCCGATCCTCGCCGAGCGCGATCGCGCGGCGGCGCTCCTCGAGCGCGCGGCGGGGGAGTCGGGCGCCCCGCGCGTCGGAGAGATCGCGCGCGAGCTCCGCGCGCAGGCGGAGCCGGGCCGGCGTTTCACGCAGATCGCGCTCTCGCGCTCGCTCGCGGAGCTGCGCGACCGCGACGTCCCCGCGCGGCGCGAGCTGCGCGCGCTCGAGCGCACGACGCGGGAGGAGGCGCGCGAGCGCCTCACGACGCACCTCTACAGCTCGTCGCCGCGCTCGCCGCTGAAGATCGCCGCGGCCGCGCCGGAGTACGCGGCGGACGCGGAGCAGGTCGACGGCCGGATGATCCTCGTCCGCTGCTTCGACGAGCTCCTCACGCGCGACCCGCGCGTGTTCGTCATCGGCGAGGACGTCGGCAAGCTCGGCGACGTGAACCTCGTGTTCGAGGGCCTCCAGGCGAAGCACGGTCCGCTCCGCCTCACCGACACCGGCATCCGCGAGGCGACGATCCTCGGTCAGGGCATCGGCGCCGCGATGCGCGGGCTGCGCCCCATCGTCGACATCCAGTACCTCGACTATCTGCTGTACGCGCTCGAGCTCGCGTCCGACGACCTCGCGACGCTCCGCTACCGCACCGCCGGCGCGCAGATGGCCCCCGTCGTGATCCGCACCAAGGGCCACCGCCTGCAGGGCATCTGGCATACGGGGTCGCCGATGTCGATGCTCCTCGGCGCGCTCCCGGGGATCCGCGTCTGCGTCCCGCGGAACATGACCCAGGCGGCGGGCATGTACAACACCGTGTTCGAGGGCGACGACCCCGCGCTGGTCATCGAGGTCCTCTCCGGGTACCGGCTCAAGGAGCGCATGCCGTCGAACCTCGGGCGCATGAAGGTGCCGCTCGGCGTCGCCGAGATCATCCGTCCGGGGCGCGACCTCACCATCGCGACGTACGGCGCGATGTGCCGCTTCGCGCTCGAGGCGGCGGCGGAGCTGGCGCGCCTCGGCGTCGACGCCGAGGTCGTCGACGTCCAGACGCTCGACCCGCTCGACCTGCGCGGCGTCCTCGGCGCGTCCGTCGCGCGCACGCACGCGCTCCTCGTCGCGGACGAGGACATCCCCGGAGGCGCCTCGGCGCACATCCTCCGCCACGTCCTCGAGGTGCAGGGCGCGGAGGACCACCTCGACGTGCCGGCGCGGACGCTGACGGCGACGGCGAACCGATCGCCGGTGGGCCAGGACGGCGACCACTTCACGAAGCCGAGCGCCACCGACGTGGTCGAGCGCGCCTACGCGATCGCCCGCGAGCGCGACGCCGCCCGCTACCCGGAGATCTGGTAGCGATGGAGAGGTCCGAGCGGGGATCCGGCTCTGCCGGTCCGAGCCAGCTCGACCGCGGGGCGGGGCCGCGAAGCGAGCCCGCCGGGCGAGCCGACGGCCGATAGATGGAGAAGACGAACGTCCAGGCGGTCCACGACACGCTGCTCGAGGAGTTCCGCCGCGACGAGCGCGTGATGATCCTCGGCGAGGACGTCGGGAAGCGGGGCGGTGTGTTCCGCGTGACCGACGGCTTCATCGAGGAGTTCGGGAAGTACCGCGTCCTCGACACGCCGCTCGCGGAGTCGTCCATCGTCGGCGTCGCGATCGGGCTGGCGCTCGCGGGGATGCGCCCCATCGCCGAGATGCAGTTCGCCGACTTCTCGACGCCGGCGTTCGACCAGATCGTCCAGGAGGCCGCGCGGATCCGCTACCGCTCGAACGGACAGTGGGGCGTGCCGATGGTCGTGCGCATGCCGTGGGGCGGCGGCGTGCGCGGCGCGCTGTACCACTCGCAGTCGCTGGAGGCGTTCTACGCGCACGTGCCCGGGCTCAAGGTCGTCGCGCCGAGCACGCCGCGCGACATCACCGGGATGCTGCGCTCGGCGATCCGGGACGAGGATCCGGTGATCTTCCTGGAGCACAAGGCGACGTACCGGGCGGTGAAGGGCGACGTCCCCGAAGGCGATTGGACGATCCCGCTCGGGACGGCGGACGTGAAGCGCGAAGGCACGGACATCACCGTCTTCGCGTACGGGCTCATGCTCCACCAGTGCCTGCGCGCCGCGGACGCGCTGGCGGGGGAGGGGGTCTCGGCCACGGTCGTCGACGTGCGCAGCCTGCGTCCGCTCGACGCCGCGACGATCGTGCGCGAGGCGCGGAAGACGGGGAAGTGCCTCGTCGTCTACGAGGACAACCGCCTCTTCGGCGCGGGCGCGGAGATCGCGGCGCTCATCGCGGAGGAGGCGTTCGACGACCTCGACGCGCCGGTCATGCGCATCGGCGCGCCCGAGGCGCCCGCGATGCCGTTCAATAAGCCTCAGGAAGACGCGTTCTTGCCTTCGCCGGAACAGATCGCGGCCAAGATGCGCGAGCTCGCCGCGTACTGACGCGGCGCGGACCAGGAGGTCGACATGGCAACGTTCGAGCTGAAGATGCCGAAGCTCGGTGAGTCCGTCACCGAGGGGACCATCGGCAAGTGGCTGAAGCAGCCCGGCGACAAGGTCGAGAAGTACGACCTCCTCGTCGAGGTGCAGACCGACAAGGTCAAC
>JAGWSB010000049.1 GCA_028876375.1 Chloroflexota bacterium
GGCAAGGTCGTCTTCGTCGCTGCGGCGAGCAAGGGGCTCGGCCGGGCGATCGCGCAGGGGTTCGCGAGCGAGGGGGCGAAGGTCGTGATCTGCAGCCGCAGCGAGGCGAACGTCGCGGCGGCGGCGAAGGAGATCGCGAAGGCGACGGGCGCGGAGGTGCTCCCGGTGACCGCGGACGTGTCGAGCAGGGACGGCTGCGAGCGATTCGTGCGCGAGGGCCTCGCGAAGTTCGGGCGGATGGACGTGATGGTGGTGAACGCGGGCGGGCCGCCGCCGGGCCGCTTCGAGGAGCTCGACGAGGCCAAGTGGGACACGGCGTATCAGGTCACGCTGAAGTCGGCCGTCCGCCTCACCGACCTGGCGATCCCCGAGCTGCGCAAGACGAAGGGCAACCTCCTGTACTCGACGTCGACGACGGTCCGGATGCCCACGGCGTACGTGACCCTCATCCTCTCGAACGCCCTGCGGGCGGCGGTGCACGGGATGCTGAAGACGCTCTCGAAGGACCTCGCCACGGACGGCATCCGCGTCAACGCGCTCCAGCCGGGCCGCATCCAGACGGAGCGCATCGAGGAGCTCGACTCGGACAGCGCCAAGCGGACCGGGCGACCGATCGAGGACGTGCGCAAGGACTGGCACGCGATGATCCCGCTCGGGCGCTACGGCGACCCGCGGGAGTACGCGGACGCGGCGGTCTTCCTGGCGTCGGAGCGCGCGTCGTTCATCACCGGCGTGTCGCTCCAGGTCGACGGCGGGATGCTCCCCGCGACGTGGTGACGGCGGCGGCGTGATCGTCACCCAGCGGCTCCACCCCGACGTCTTCCGCCTGCCGATCGAGAAGATCCGCGCCGGGTACAAGAGCGACATCTACTTCGGCCGCACGAAGTACGTCCTCGAGAAGGACGGCCGGCGCGAGCGCGTCACGATGCAGGTGTTCCAGAAGCACCCGAACGCCGTCGTCGTCGGGACCGACCACACCCTGGCGATCCTGCACGTCGGCGCGGGGCGCTACCGCGACCGCGTGCGGGCGCAGCGCCTGTTCGAGCGCTACCTCGACGCCGAGAAGCGCCTCTACGCGGTCTGGAGCGAGCTCCCGCGGCTGGACTGGACCGACTACGAGCCGCGCGCGCGCGAGGTGTTCGAGATCTCGCGCGAGCTCGCGACGCTGTGGGAGCCGGCGTGGCGGGACATCACGGTCCGCTCGCTCTACGACGGCGAGACCGCGGCGCCCGGCGAGCCGATCATGCACATCGAAGGCGAGTACGCGTCGTTCGCGCACCTCGAGACGCTCTACCTGGGCGCGCTCACCGAAGGCACGAAGGTCGCGACGAACACGCGCGACGTCGTCGCCGCGGCCGGCGGCAAGCCGGTGATCATGTTCGGCGCGCGCCATCAGGCGCAGGAGGCGCAGGCCGGGTCGGGCTACGCCGCGTATATCGGCGGCGCCATCGGCGTGTCGACGGACGAGCAGGGCGAGTGGTGGGGCTCCAAGGGCCTGGGAACGATCCCGCACGCGCTCATCGCCGTGTACGGCGGCGACACGACGGTGGCGACGCTCAAGTTCGACGAGCACATCAACCGCTCGCCGGAGCGGCTGGCCCATCTGACGGCGCCGGGGACGCCGGAGGGGCACGTGAACGTCACCGCCCTGGTGGACTTCCAGAACGACGTCGTCAACACCTCCCTCGGCGTCGCGCACGCGCTCGGCGCGCGCCTCTGGGGCGTGCGCGTCGACACCAGCGAGTCGCTCGTCGACCTCGCCCTGGTACGCGAGCTGGTGCGCCGACAGGGACAGGACGGCGAGCTCCACGGCGTCACGCCGCGCCTCGTCGAGCTCCTGCGCGAGGCGCTCGACCGCAATGGCTACCAGCACGTGCGGATCGTCGTATCGGGCGGCTTCGACGCGGAGAAGATCCGACGCTTCGAGGAGCTCGGCGTCCCCGTCGACGTCTACGGCGTCGGCTCCGCCCTCATCCACGGCACGACCTTCGACCACACCGCGGACATCGTGCGCGCCGGCGGACGCGACATCGGAAAGATCGGCCGCGCGTACCTCGAGAGCGACCGCCTCCACGCCGTGGACTGGACGAGCCTCATCGGCGCAGGGTCATCGGCAGCCTCGAGCTCCTGATCCTCGCGGGAGCCCTCGCGCTGGGGGGCTTCTCGAAGGGCCTCGGGGGGATGGGCCTGCCGCTGATCGCCACGCCGGTGATCGCGAGCGTGTTCGGGCCGCGCGCGGCCGTGGTCATCGTGAGCATCCCCATCCTCGTGACGAACTCCCTCCTCATCGTCACGAGCTGGAGGAGCCTCCCGGCGATGATCCGCGAGCTGCTCCCCATGATCGTGCTCGGCGCGCTCGGGACCCTCGTCGGCGTCCAGCTCCTGGCGAAGATGGACGAGCGCCTCTTCGCGCTCGTCATCTCGGCCCTGGTCGTCGCGTTCCTCCTCCGCGGCGACCGGCTCCTCGGCGACGACCCCGACGCGCGGCGGGTGAAGATCGCCGCGCCCGTCGTCGGCTTGTTCGGCGGGATCCTCCAGGGATCCACCTCGATCGCGAGCCCCCTCGTCGGCTCGTACTTCCACGCGCGGAAGGTCGCGCCGACGGCGTTCGTGGGCTCGCTGGCGACCCTGTTCGAGGTGAACTCGGTCATGCAGATCGCGGGCTACGCCGGACTGCATCTCTTCACCCCGCAGCTCTTCGCGCTCGGCGTCATCGGCCTCGTGCCGAACCTCGTGGGCCTCCTCGTCGGGATCGAGCTGCGCGGCCGGATCAGCGCCATCGCGTTCCGCAGGATCATCGTCGTGCTGCTGATCGTCAGCGTCGTCAACCTGCTGCGGAGCGTGGTCCGCTAAGGCCGCGGTCCGCTCGAGGCGGCCGCCGCTCGCCTGCGGCTCAGGCAGCGCCGGTAGACGAACGGTCAACGTTCGGCCCCGCGCGTGCCGCGTGGGGCCCTGCGGGCACCCAGGCTGCGGCCCCGTCCAGCGCATCACGCAGAAGGAGGTACACGTATGCGCAGATCACGAGGCCTCTATTGGTCGGCCGTCGTGGCCGTGGCGGGCGCCCTGGCGTTCGCATCCGTCGCGTTCGCGGCGGTCGGCACCTCGGGCCAGGCGATGACGACGGCCACGGGGAGCGCGGCCGGCACGGCAAGCGCGTCGAGCGGCACGACCGCCGCGAACGGCTCGGTGAGCGGGACCGCGGACGCGACCGGATCCCTCGACGCGAGCGCCTCGACCGACAACGGCAGCGTCGCGGCGAGCTCGAGCGAGAGTGCGGACGCCAGCGTCGGCGCGACCGCCGCGGCGAGCGGCCCCGGCGCGTCGGCAGGCGGATCGTCCGCAGCGATCGTCACCTCCGGTCCGTCCGGCGCGTCGGCGAGCCTGAGCGCGCCGGCATCGACCGGCGGCAGCGCCACGGCCAGCGCGACCTCGAGCGGCGGCTCGGCGGGGACGTTGGCGGCCGGCGCGACATCCGGCGGGTCGGGCACCGGTAGCGCCACGACGAGCGCCGCCACGAGCAGCGGCGGCGGCGCGACCACGACGACGTCGAGCGGCAGCACGGCCGCGAGCGGCACCGGCTCCGCGAGCGTGAGCGGCGGTACGACCGTCGCCACGGGCGGCACGACCACGACCGGCAGCGCCGGCGCGACCTCGTCGACAGGGTGCGGCGTCTCGGCCAGCGGCGGCACGCTCAGTGCGACCGCGGGCACCAGCTGCAGCCTGAACACGAGCGGATCGGGCAGCCTGTCGATCGGGCCGTAGAGAGCGGACACGTGGGAGGCCGCGAGGCCCCCCACGTTCACCTGACCAGCGTTCGGTCGAGCAGGAGCGGCTCGCTCATGTCGCTCGTCATCACCGAGAAGCGGCGACGCTCCCTCTTCTCGAGCGTCGTGTAGCGGCGGTTCGTCGCGGACGCGTATCCGCCGTCGCGCGCGAGGACGACGATGTTCATGGCCGCCGGACGCGGCGCGTCGAGCTCGTTCACGTCGCGGATCGCGGCGCGCGCGACCTCCTCGGGCGGCATCCCGGCCGCGAGACGGTCCACCGCGGTCTTCGCCGTGAGGCCGCGCAGCGCGAGCTCGCCGAACCCGGTGCAGCACGCGCCTCCGTAGCGCTCGTCGCAGTAGTTCCCGGCGCCGATGACCGGCGAATCGCCCAGACGACCGGGGTACTTGTAGCCCCACCCGCTCGTCGAGACCGCCGACGCCATGTGCCCGCTGCGGTCGATGGCGATGAAGTTCACGGTGCCCTTGCGCTCGAGGCGCACGGTGCGCATGACGACCGGCGCGAGCTCCCTCCGCCGCAGGACGGAACGCGGCGTCTCGCGGACCTGTCGCAGGAAGTCGAGCCACAGGCCTCGCGTGCGCGGCGTCAGCAGACGCGAGCGCTCCGCCCCGATCTCGCGCGCGAACCGCATAGCGCCGTCGCCCACGAGCATGACGTGCGGCAGCCGCTCCATGACCGCGCGGGCGATCGAGATCGGATGGAGGTATCCGCGCACGGCGCCGACGGAGCCGGCACGGCGCGTCGCGCCGTCCATGATCGACGCGTCGACCTCGACCGTCCCGAGGATGTTCGGCCAGCCGCCGCGGCCCACGCTCGTGTCGGCGGGGTCGGCCTCGACGATCCGCGCGGCCGCTTCCACCGCGTCGAGCGCGGTCCCGCCGCGGCGGAGGATCTCCATCGCCGCGGGCAGGGCGGTCGCGCCGTTCTTGCTGGCGACGACGATCGGGCGGCGGGGCGCCATCAGCGCGCGGCCGCCGCGAGCATCCGCCGCGCGTTGCGCATCGCGAGGGCCATGATCGTGAGGGTCGGGTTCACCGAGGACGCCGCGGGGAACGCGCTCGCGTCGGCCACCCACACGCCGCGGACGCCGCGTACGGCGCCGTCGGGGTCGGCGACGCTGGCGCGCGGGTCCGACCCCATGCGCGCCGTCCCCATCTGATGCGCGGTGAAGAGGCCGACGCGGTTGGACGCCGTGCCGCGCGAGAGGACCTCCTGCTCGAATGCCGCCATGTCGCCTCCCGCGGCGATCCGCACCGGACGCGTGAACAGCGCCGTCACCTCGCGCGCGCCGGCGGCGAGGTGGATGCGCGCCGTCTCGACGATGGCGCGCTGGACCAGGCGGGCCGCGAGGCCGCGCAGCGCGTAGCGCACGATCGGCGCGCCCCGGCGGTCGACGGTCACGCTGCCCGTCTCGCGGTCGTTGACGATGGGGATGATGGCCGCGACGTGGTCGAGCTCGGACATGAGCCGCGCGTGGTCCGCCGCGGAGCGCCACGGGAACGCCGCGGCGAGGAGACCGGGGTAGACCGAGGGGACCTCGAGGCGGAAGCCGTAGCGTCCCTCGATCTCGGCGAACGCGTCGGACATGACGGACTGCGGGACCCCCGACCAGATGCGGATCGGCCGCTCGTAGGTGCCGGCGATCCCCGGCACGGGGTGGATGTGAAGCCCGCGCCCGACCTCGGGCCCGCCGAGGCCCGACCGCAGGAGGAGCGCCGGCGTGCCGATCGATCCCGCGGCCAGGACGACGAGCGGCGCGCGGACGGTGATGCGCTTCGCCGCGGCGCCGCGTCCGACGACCGCGGAGACGCCGACGGCGCGGCCGCCTTCGACGAGCACGCGCTCGGCGCGGCACTCCGCGACGAGCTCGGCGCCGCGCTCCGTCGCGTCGCGCAGGAACGTGCGCGGGGTCGAGCGCTTCGCGCCGTGACGGCAGCCGAGCCCACAGTGACCGCAGTCGCCGCAGCCCTTCGTGTTGCGCGGGATGACCTGCCAGCGCAGCCCGAGCGCCTCGCATCCGCGCGCGAGCACGCTGTTCTGCGCGTTGATCTCGCTCTCGTCGGTGTCGACGTCGAGCCGCTCCTCGACCGCGTCGTAATAGCCGTCGATCTCGCCGTCGAGGCCGTCGACGCCGAGGCCGCTCCACTCCTGGCGAATGCTCGCGGGAAGGCGCAGCGACGTGGACCAGGCGACGACGCTCCCGCCGCCGACGACGCTCCCGGCGAGGATCGCGACGCCGAGATCCTCGCTCGTCGCGAGGCCGCGGTCCCACATCAGCCGCGCGTAGGAGGCGGCCTCGCGGCCGTCGAACTCCGCCTCGGTCCACGCGCTCCCCTGCTCGAGCACGACGACGCGGCGCCCGCGGAGCGTCAGCTCGGCGGCGGCGACGCTGCCGCCCGCTCCCGAGCCGATCACGCACGCGTCGGCCTCGATGGTCTCCCCGTCGATCGTCGCGCGCGACGGGAGCGCGGTCGGGTCGTCCGGCAGCGGCAGCAGCTCGCCGCGCTGGTAGCCGAGGCGCGGCCACAGACGCTCCGCGCCGGTGTCGCTCGCGCCGTACGCATAGAAGAGGGACGCGCGCTTCACCGCCTGGAACGCCGTGCGCCGGAGCGGGACGGCGCTGTCCGCCCAGCCGAGCAGGTACCGCTCACGCCGCTCGCGCTCCATCCGCGAGAACGCGGCCGGCCGGCCGGCGAGCGCGAGGCCGATCAGCGGCTGCTCGATCACGCCGAGGAAGAGGCGCAGGTCCGAGAGGAGCTTCGGGCGGCCGACGAGGTCGATCTCGCGCGCGATCTTCGTCGCGACCGCGGCCGCGTCGGCGTCCGGGACGAACGTGTCCACCACCGCGGCGAGCGCCGCGAGCTCGCGCGGGGCGAGGACGTCGGGCACTAGCGGCCGGTCATCCCGCGCACGACGCGGAATCCCGCGTCGCGCAGGTCGCTCCCGGCGTTGCGCCGGGCCGCGATGTCGTCACGTCCGCGCAGGACGCGCGCGCCGTCCGACCAGGTGTTCGTCCACTCCAGGGGCTGGGCGTCCTCGAGGACGCCCGCGCGCGCGGCTTTCTCCCATTCGCGCTCGTCGGGCAGGCGATAGACGTGGCCGGTCTGCGTCGTCAGCCAGCGGCAGTACGCCACGGCGTCGGCCCAGCTGACGCCGCGCGCCGGCTCGCCGTCGCGTGGCGCGTGCTGCGGGCGGAAGCGCGCGAGCTCGGCGTTCGTGACCGCGCGCTTCGCGATCGCGAACACGTTGACGTGCTCGGTGCGCTGCGGGTCGCCGAGCAGCGCGTCACCCGCGGGGACGACGACGGTCTCGGGCTCGTCGGGCATCAGGCGGAGACGTTAGCGCGCTTCGCCTTCTCCTCCTCGGCGAGCTGGCGCCGCAGCACCTTCCCGATGAGCGACTTCGGGAGGGTCTCGCGGAACTCGACGTGCTTCGGCACCTTGAAGGGGGCGAGCCCTTCGCGGCAGTGCGCGATGAGCTCGTCCTCCGTGGCCGTCGCCCCGGGCTTGAGGACCACGAAAGCCTTGACCTCTTCGCCCTTGATCGGGTGCGGCACGCCGATCGCCGCCGCTTCCATCACGGCGGGATGCGTCGCGAGGACCTCCTCGACCTCCCGCGGGTACACGTTGTACCCGGAGACGTCGATCATCTCCTTCTTGCGGTCGACGATGTAGAAGTAGCCGTCCTCGTCGACCTTCGCGATGTCGCCCGTGTACAGCCAGCCGTTCCGCAGCGTCTGCGCCGTCTCGTCGACCTTCTGGTAGTAGCCGTCCATCAGCTGCGGACCGCGCAGCACGAGCTCGCCGACCTCGCCGACCGGCAGATCGCGCTCGCCGGTCTCGAGATCGACGATCTTCGCCTCGACGTCCGGGAACGGCACGCCGATGCTCCCGATCTTCTGCGTCCCTTCGCCGAAGAGCGGATTGCAGTGCGTCACGGGAGCGGCCTCCGTGAGCCCGTAGCCCTCGACGAGGTGGCCGCCGGTCATCTCACCGAACTTCTTCGCCGTCTCCACCATCAGCGGCGCCGAGCCCGAGATGCACGCCTTGATCGAGCGCAGGTCGTACTTCGTCGCGAGCGGGGAGTTGATGATCGCGTTGTAGATGCGCGGTGCGCCCGGGAAGGTGTCGGGGCGGTACTTCTCGACGTCCTTGAGAACGTGCTCGAGCTCGAATTGCGGCTCGAGGATGAGCGCCGCCGCCGACTGCACCGCGAGGAGCATCGCGACGGTGAGGCCGTACACGTGGAACAGGGGCATGACCGCCATGACGACGCCGCGACCGTCCTCCAGGTTCGTGAACCACGCGCGCGACTGCAGCGTGTTCGCGACGAGCGCGCGGTGCGACAGCATCGCGCCCTTCGGCACGCCCGTCGTGCCGCCCGTGTACTGCAGGACCGCGACGTCGTTCGGCGCGACCTCGACGGGTGTCGGCTCCGCGGCCGCCAGGAGGTCGGGGAACGCGACCGCGCCCCGATCGCCGCGGAACGGCTGGCGGTGTCCGTCCTTCTTCTCTTTCGCGATGGTGAAGAGGAGCCGCAGGACCGGCGGCATCTCCTCCTTGATGTTCGTGACGATCACGTTCCGCACACGGGTGCCCGCGCGCGCCTGCTTCACCACGGGGTACAGGCGCGACATGACGACGATCGTCTCCGCCCCGGAGTCGGCGAGCTGGTACTCGACCTCGCGCGGCGTGTACAGCGGGTTCGTCGGAACGACGGACGCTCCCGCCTCGAGCGCGCCCCAGAACGCGATGAGGAACTGCGGGCAGTTCGGCAGCATGACCGCGACGCGGTCGCCCTTGCGGACGCCGAGGCGCTGCAGCCCGGCGGCGAAGCGGCGGACGTCGCGGTAGAGCGAGGCGTACGTGCGCTTCGCGCCGAAGAAGATGGTGGCGGTCGCGTTCGGGCTGCGCTGCACCGTCGAGCGCAGGAGCGCGTTCAGGGGGACGGAGGGGTAGTCGAGGGTCGCCGGGACGCCGCGGTCGTAGTGCTTGGTCCACGGACGGGTCGCGAGCGGAGCCGCGTCCTTGGGATGGACGGTCGTGTCGGCGGTCAACGTCATCGCTGCGCCTCCCCGGTCGATCGTACCCCCCGGCCGACGAGCGCCCTTAGCGTCGAACGTCGCATAGTCCGCGCATGGCGCGCCTCGGCCCCGGCGCCCTCGTCTGGGCCGGCTTCGACGGCCCCCAGGTCCCGCCGGCGCTCCTCGACGCCCTCCGCGACGGTCGCGTCGGCGGGCTGATCCTCTTCTCGGCCCGCGGGAACGTGCGGTCGAAGGACCAGCTCCGCGCGATGCTCGTCGAGGCGCAGGCGGCGGCGCGGCGCGGGGGTCTCCCAGCGGTCCCCGTGGCCGTCGACCAGGAGGGCGGCAGCGTCGTGCGCGTCGCGCACCGCGCCGTCTTCCCCAGCGCGATGGCCATCGCGGCGACAGGCGATCCGGGGTACGCCGAGGGCGCGGCGCGCGCCGTCGCCGAAGGGCTTCGCGCCGACGGCATCACCGTCGACCACGCGCCGGTCTGCGACGTGAACGTCGAGCCGCGCAACCCCGTCATCGGGGTGCGCTCGTTCGGCGACGACCCCGAGCGCGTCGCGGACTTCGCCGGAGCATGGGTGCGCGGGAGCGAGGGTGCCGGCGTCGCGAGCTCGGCGAAGCACTTCCCCGGGCACGGCTCGACGGCGTACGACTCGCACCTCACGACGCAGGACGTGCGCGACGACGCCGCGACGCTGCGGCGCCGCGACCTCGTGCCCTTCGCCGCCGCCATACGCGCCGGAGCGTCGACGGTGATGGCGGCGCACATCCGCTACCCCGCGCTCGACGCGGACGAGATCGCCACGTTCTCACGGCGCATCCTGGTGGATCTCCTGCGCGGAGAGCTCGGCTTCGACGGGCTCGCGCTCAGCGACGCGCTCGGCATGAGCGGGGTGACGCTCGTCGAGGTCCCGGAGCGGATCGTCTCGCGCGCGGTGGCGGCGGGGATCGACGCCGTCCTCCTCGACCGCGACCTCCGCCTGCAGCTCGACGCGTCGGAGGCGATCGCCGTCGGCGTGCCGCCGGCGCGCGTCGCCGCGGCGACCCGGCGCGTGGCGCGCTTTCGCGAGCGCTTCGGCGGGAGCGCTCCGACGGAGCTCGACGACGCGCCGGCGCGCGGCCTCGCGGCGGAGATCGCCGCGCGCTCGATCACGCACGCCGGCCCGCCCCTCCCCCGCCTCGACGGACGCGTGCGCGTGACGATCATGTCGCCGCGCCACGAGAGCCCGGTGGAAGAGATGCTCCTCCCGCCCGACGCGCTCGAGCTCTCCCTCCGCCGCCGCCTCGGCGACCGCCTCGCCTTCGAGCGCGGCGGCCGGGAGCCCGAGGGCGACGGCGTTCTCGTCGTGTGCACCGAGAACGCGTGGCACGACGCCGAGCAGGCCCAGCGCGCCGCGCAGCTCCTGGCGAACGGCGGGATCGTGTGCGCGCTGCGCTCGCCGTACGACGTCACGCTGTTCCGCGACCGACCCGCTCTGCTCACCTACGGCGACGTCCCCGCGTCGCTCGACGCGCTCGCCGCCGTCCTCGCCGGCGAGGCTGCGGCGCGAGGTGTGCTGCCCGTTCGCCTTCCGTGAAGCGCCTCGTCGTCAACGCCGACGACCTCGGCTATCGCGAGGGCATCGCGGCGGGCGTTGGCCGCGCCATCGGCGAGCTGAGCCTGGTCCCCTCGACCTTCCGCGACCTCAGACCGCTACGGCCGCTTCACCGCGAACGTCCGCCGCGCGACGACGTCGGGGACGAACGGCGCATGGTCGGCGGCGACGAACTCCGCGCGCAGCGTGTGCTCGCCGGGGACGACCTTGAGGTCGTCGGTGAGGGCGGTCGTCATGTCGACGAGCTGCCCGTCGAGATAGAGGTGCACGTGCCCGGTCGTCGGCGTCAGCTTCGTGGTCGTGAACGGCACGACCTCGCCGCCGGCGAGCGAGAGCCGGACGGGCACGCTCGCGGGATCGCCGATGAAGACCTGCCCTTCCCGCGGCGAGTCGATGGCGATGGTCGCGGTGCTGGCGATCCGCACCGGCGAGGGCGGAGGCCACAGGATCGCGGGCACGAGGAGCGCGGCGGCGACGGCGCCGACGCAAACGACGAGCGCGATCCAGCCCGCGACCCGGGGCCAGGTGAGGAAGCCGGATCCACGGATGCGCCGGTACGCGACGACGCCCGCGGCGGCGGCGATGAGAAGGACGAGCTCCTGGAAGGTATCGGTCGGCGTGCCGTCGGCCAGGACGACGGGGATCACGTCACAGCCGCCTCGACCTCCCTCGACGCGCGAGCACCTCGACGACCGCGAAGATAACGAAAAGCGCGATGGGCACGCCGACGAGCGCGACCGGCAGCAGCGGCGGCGTGGTCGAGGCCGGCGGAGACGACGTCGCGACCGGCGGGGGCGTGGCGACGACCGCGACCGAGGGCAAGACCGAGACCGAGACCGCGACGGAAGGCGGCGGCGCCGCGGTCGTGATGGCGCTCGTCGCTCCGCTGCCGACGGCGAAGTAGCCGAGGGTCGCCGTCGTCGCGAGCACCTGCAGCCCGACGGGGTTGTCGTTCCCGCCGAGCGATCGGAACGTCGTGCCGTCGTCGGATCGCAGCAGCTCGTGGCCCTTCGGCGGCCCGGCCTGCGCCGGATAGACGAGGGCGACCTGCGCGGGAGAGGCGATCTGCGTCGAGGGCGCGTTCGAGCCGACGACGAGGTCGATGCGATAGACGTTCCCGAGGACGTCGATCCCTTGTGGGAGGACCGCGTTCGCGGGCGGAGCGAGCGCGTGGAGACGGAAGGTCGCCGTGGTCGCGCCCGGCGGCAGCGGGATCGCGCCCTGCTGCAGGAGGACCGTCGCCTGCCCGTCCGGCGTCACGAAGACGCCGACCGTGCTCACGCCGTTCTGGATGGGCACGCTCAGGTCGGCGCTCTCGGCGGGCCGGTTGGAGGACGCGAGGGCGGGAGGCGGCGAGACCCACTGATACGGCGGCGGCGGCGTGAGCCCATCGAGGAGCGGGCGGCGCTCGAGGGGGTCGATCGCGCCGCTGACGCTGGCCAGCGCGACGTACGCGAGCGCGACGACGATCCCGACGGCCGTCGTCGGGAGAAGGCGCGCGCGCGTCATCCATGCACGACCGTGGCGTCGACCTGGGCCGGCGCGAAGCGGGGCGGCCACACGACGGCGCGCCGACCCGGCGCGACCCACTCCCAGATGACGCTCGTCGCGGCAACGTTCGATCCCGCGTCCGGCGCGCCGGGCGGCGCGAAGCGCAGGCCGCTCCCGTTGGGCAGCGAGCCCGTAGGCAGATCCATCCGCAGCGCGGCCGCCGCGACGGCGTCGGGCGCGATCGTCGCCGCCTCCGGCATGACGTCGCGGAACAGCGCCCACGCCGACGAGAAGCCGGAGAGCGCCGCGGCGCTCATGTCGGCGCCGTAGCGCGCGCGGTAGTCGGCGGCGGCGCGGGTCAGCAGCCGCTGCGCGTCGGGAGCGAGCCCCGAGGCCTTGAGGAACGCCGAGTTCGGCTTGTCGGACGCGAACGTCCCGACCGCGTCGGCGCCGAGCGCCTGGCCGAATCCCGGAAGGCAGTAGCTCGACGAGGTGCCGATGTTCACCGCCAGCGGCAGCTTCTCGCTCACGGTCTCGCGCCGCAGGGCGATGCCGTCGTCGAGGTAGGCCGAGACGAAGAGCACGTTCGGGTGGAGGTCGGCGATGCGATGAACGATCGCCGGGGCGTCGAGGTGATGCGGGTCGTAGAGGACGACGCCCGCGTCCGGCAGGCCGAGCGCGCGCACCTCGGCGGCCGCGCCGTCGCCGACCTCGCGGCCGTACACGTCGTCGACCTCGGCGATGGCGACGCGCAGCGATCCGGACGCGAGCCCGAGCTTCGGCGCGAGGACGTTGGCCACGAAGTCGATGGCTTCCTTGCCGAGCGCCGCGCCCGTGGGGGCGACGCGGAAGGCGAGCTTGCCCGCGGGCTGCGGCAGCATCTCGCCCACCGCCCCCGTCTCCCAGAAGAGCATCCCGCGCCGCGACGCGAGCATCGCGGCCGGGCGCGAGATCGTGCTGCCGTAGCTGCCCACGACGAAGCGGACGTCCTTCCGCGCGAGCTGGTCGATGGCGTCGGGCACGGCGTCCGATCCGGGCACGTCGATCCGATCGAGCGCGATCTTCCGGCCGGCGATCCCGCCGTCGGCGTTGACGTAGTCGGCCGCCAGCTGGACGCCATGGAGCTCGTCCTGCCCGCCGGGACCCTGCGACCCCGAAAGCGGGTAGAGCGCGCCCACCTCGATGGGAGACGTCCCTCCTGCGGCGGGGACGCATGCCGTCGCGATCAGCCCGAGAGCGACGAGCGCGTGCAGGGGAGAGCGCTTCACAGCAGACCTCCGATCGAGTTGGCGGCCGCGTGCGTCAGGGCCGGCACGGACCACGTGCCGCTGGCCTGCCGCTGCCATCCGAAGAGCAGCCCGGCGCCGAGGTCGACGGGGAACGCGGCCCAGCCGTACGCGGGCACGTGCACGGCGGCGAAGGCGACCGCGGAGCCGACGACCGCGGCGACGGCGCCGCGACGCAGGAGCGCGGCGAACAGGGCGCGGCGGAACAACAGCTCCTCGGCGATCGCCGCCGCGAGGGAGATGGCCACGGCGACCGCGTCCGCGCGCGGCGCGAGCCGCGGACCGGCACCCATCCATACCGCCGCGAGCGCGCCGATCCCCACGAGCAGCGCGACCGCGGATCCGGCGCGATCGAGCCGGGCCGGACCCGCCGGCGCGGCGAGCCCGAGCGCCGCGACGACCGCGGCGAGCGCGGCGAGGAGCCCGAGGCGCTCGGGCGTAGCGGCGCCTCCGACCGGCCGAAGGAGCAGCACCGCGCACCCGAGGATGGGCGCCATCCACGGCCTCAGCTCGAGGCGGCGCTCCGCGCTCGCGACCCCGATCACGGCTGGTCCGTGAAGACCGAGTTGGAGATCACGCGCGGGTCGAACGGAGCGTGATCGGCGGCGACGAACTCGACGCGCAAGACGTGCTGCCCCGGCGTGACGTTGGAAAGGGTCGCGTCGAGCGCGTAGTTCATGGAGACGATGGCGTTGTCGAGGTACACGTGGATGTGTCCTTCTGTGGGCGTGATGTTCGTCGTCGTCGTCTGGACGATCCGTCCGCCCGTGAGCTGGAGGCGGACGTCGACGCTCGGCCCCTGGACCGTCGACCCGTTCGCCGGCGCGACGATGGTCACTTTCGCGGGACTGCTGGGGCGCTGTCCCGGCGCGACCGACGACGGCGAGGGCGAGGGGGACGAAGCCGCGCCGCCGCCGGCGCAGCTCAGGAGCAGCGGTACGAGCACGAGAAGGAGGCCGAGACCCCGCCGCGGGTCCCGCCGAGCGCAGGCGACCAGTTCCATCCCCCCTGGCGGTGTGGCGTCGAGTTACCGAAGAGAGGGTAGACCGCTCACACGTGACTTTCCGACCGGGCCGAACGGGCCCTCGGCACACGACATCGGGCCAAAAGTCAGTGCCGCTCGTCACACGAGCGAGGGACGATCGCCGCGTGGAACGTGGGGAAGCGCGGCGAGGGGCGCTGCTACCTCTGGTCGCGGCCGCGGCACTCCTGATCGGCGCCGCGTGCGGCGCGCCCGCCCGAACGCCCGGCCCGGCGGCGACCGTGCCAGCGACGGCCAGCGCGGCGCGGTCGGCGCTGCCGCTCACGGACACCGGCGTGACGCTGGCTCGCAACGCGGACGCGACGCTCGTCGTGCTGTCGCTCGATCCCGGGGCGCCCGGGGCCAACGCGGTGCGCGTCGACCTGCGCGACGAGCTCGGCGCGACGGTCGCCGGCTCCGTGCACCTGGCGCTGTCGCTCGACGGCAGGTCGGCGAGCGCGGTCACGCTCGCCGCGGGCAGCGCCGTGACGCTCCAGGTGCCGCGCGCCGGTCACGCTGAGATCAGCGCGACCGTGACCGAGGGCAAGGCCGCCGGCGCGGCGACGACGTTCGCGCTCGATCTCCCCGTCGCGCGCGTCCCCGACGGCATGCTCGCGGGGATCGACGCCGCGACGACGAGCCTGCACACGATGCGCGAGACCGAGACGCTGACCGCGGGTGGACCGGTACTCCACTTCCACTTCGAGTACCTGGCGCCCGACCGCGTCCACTACACGACGCTCCTGCCGACGGGTGTGACGGACGAGACGGTGCTGATCGGGCGCGACCGGTTCGACCGCGACGGGAGCGGACCCTGGACCAAGAGCGACATCGGGTTCCCGTCGAAGGTCCCCTACTCCGATTACGCGCCCCGCAGTACGCGCGTCCGCCTCATCGGCCATGACGTCGCGAACGGACAGGAGCTCCTCGGGATCTCCTTCGTCGTGAACGCCGCGGTCTTCTACACGATCTGGGCCGGAGCGCAGGACCACCTCGTGCGGCGCTACACGATGATGACCATGGGCCACTACATGGCGGGCTCGTACTCCGACTTCAACGCTCCGCTCGACATCTCCGCCCCGTAGACGCGAGCGCGGAGCCCAGCGGACCGCCGCCCCAGCCTGAGCCTGCGGCGTCGTGTATGAATGGTGGCCATGGCTCGGACAACGGACCGTCTCGTCGGAGCGGCCGCGCTGGCCCTCGCGCTCGCGGCGCTCTCGCCGGCGACCGCGTCGGCGCACGAGATATCGAAGGCCGGCGTCTACCGCATCGCGATCGGGTGGCTGTACGAGCCGCCGACCGGCAGCGTCACCTACGTCGGCGAGCCGAACGCGGTCCAGATCTTCGTCGACAAGCCGACCGCGGGCAACGAGATCGGGGATCCCGTCGGCGACCTCAACAAGGACTGCGATCACCCCGACCTCCAGGTCACGGTGACCTTCGGGGGCGCGACGAGCAGGCCGCTCTGCCCGCAGCCCGCGTACGACCCCGACACCGGGCTCGGCCGGCAGGACGAGTACGACGCGGCCATCACGCCCACCGCGGCGGGTGACTACACGTTCCACCTCTTCGGCACGATCCACGGCGAAAAGGTCGACCACACCGTGAAGTCCGGGCCCGACACGTTCGACGCGGTCGGCGACGCCAGCGCGGTCGAATTCCCGACGGCCGCCCCGGCGCTGGGCGACGTCGCGGCGAAGGTCGACCGCGTCGGCGCTCGCGCGGGCGACGCGGCGTCCGCCGCGCAGGCCGCGGCCGACGCCGCGAACAGGGCGACGATCCTCGCGATCGTCGGCGCCGTCCTCGCGGTCGTCGCCGGCATCGTGAGCGTCGCCGCGCTGCGCCGCCGCCCGGGAGCCTGAGCGACGCCCGTCCGGGCGCGCCTCGCGATCCTCGCGCTTCTGGTCGCCGCGGCGGCGGCCTTCGGACCGGAGCTGACGGCGGACGCGCATGCGCTGCCGCAGAGCTCGTCCCCCGCACCGGACACGACGGTCCCCGCGTCGCCGGCCGCGGTGAGCATCGTGTTCGGCGAGACGCCAGATCCGAAGCTCTCCCAGGTCACGGTGATCGACAGCAGCGGGAGCCGCGTCGACGCCGGATCCACCGCCGTCGTGCCCGGACATCCGCTCGAGCTCACGCTGCCGCTCCGGCCGCGTCTCCCGAACGGCGTCTACACCGTCCGCTGGCGAACGGTCTCGACGGTCGACGGCCACCTCGCCGCGGGATCGTTCGCGTTCGGAGTGGGCGTCGCCGTGAGCTCGCCGGCGGGCGCCTCGAGCGCCACGACGAGCGCGGGCCCGACGCCCGCGGCGGTCGCGACGCGGATGCTGCTGTACCTCGGGCTCATCGGCGTGCTCGGGACGGTCATCCTCGGCCTCTTCGCCTTCGGCATGCTCCCGCTGCCGCTGCGGCGCGTCATCGTGCTCGGCGCGGCGATCGCGCTGGTGGGCGGCCTCGGCGTCGTCGTCGACCAGATCCTGGCCGCGGACGTGACCGCGAGCACCCTCTTCCAGTCGTCGCTCGGAGCGGCCCTGTTCGCGCGGACGCTCGCCGCGCTCGTGCTGATGGCGGCCGCGCTGCTGCAGCTGCGGCCGCAGTGGTCGCGGCCGTCGGCCCCCGCCGCCGGCGCCGCCGCCCTCGTCGCGATGGCCATCGACGTCCTCAACAGCCACGCCAGCGCGCAGAGCCCGGCCCTCCTCAACGACCTGGCTCAGTGGCTCCACATCGCCGCCGTGGGGCTGTGGATCGGCGGCCTCATGGCGCTCGTGGTCGTCCTCCTGCGCACCCCGCCCGAGGTCCGGAGCGACGCGTCGCGGCGCCTCTCGACGCTCGCCGGGATCGGGCTGGTCGTGGTGGCGGCGACGGGCGTCTTCCGCGCGGTGGTCGAGATACCGAGCTGGACGGACCTCGTCACGACGACCTTCGGCGCGCTCGTGCTCGTGAAGGTGGCGCTGCTCGCGATCCTCGCCGCGCTCGGCGCGGTCAACCGCTGGCGGAACATCCCGCGCCTGCCCGGGGCCCTCGACGCCCTGAGGCGCGTCTCCTCGACGGAGATCGTCGTCGGCGTGGCCACCGTCGCCGTCGCCGCCGCGCTCGTGAACGTCGCGCCGCCCGTCGAGTACGCGGCCGCCTCGTCCCTGCCGTCGTCGGTCACGGTCAGCGCGAGCGACTACGCGACCACGGTCAAGGCGCGGCTCACCGTGACGCCCGGCCGTGCCGGCTTCAACACCTTCGACCTGGAGGTGAGCGACTACGACACCGGGCGCCGCATCGCCCCGCGCTCCGTGACGCTGACGCTCACGCAGCCCTTCCGTCCGACGCTCGCGGCGTCGACGCTCCAGCTGGCGCCACGGTCGGACGGCGTCGCCGAAGGCCGCGGCGCCAGCCTCTCGCTCGGCGGCATCTGGGAGATCGCGGCGGTCGTCGAGTACCAGGACCGCTCGGCCGAGCTGCACTTCCAGCTCGCGACGATCGAACAAGCGCCGAGCGTCCAGGCGCAGAAGATGGGCAGCGGCCTGCCCACGCTCTACACCGTCCCGATGTCGGCGGACGTCTCGGCGCAGATCTACCTCGACCCCGACAAGCCGGGCACGGGCACGCTCCACGTCACGTACTTCGACGCCGGCGGGAACGAGGCGCGCGTCCCGACGACGGCCATCGGCATGACGCCGAGCGGCGGCACGGGCACGCCGACGCTCCTGGCCGCACGGCCGTTCGATCCGACCGGCCACTACGTCGCGAACGTCACCGTCGGGGCGGGCCCGACGCGGTTCGACGTCCTGGCGACGACGGCTTCGGGCCAGGCCCTCGCGACCTACCTGGTGATCACGCCGGGCCAGTGAGGTCGCGCTCCGCGGTGACGAGCGCGGCGATCCCCAGCGTCAGCCGCTCCAGCCTCACGCGCGCGAAGCCGGCGTCGCGCACGAGCGCGGCGAGCCGCTCCGCCGTCGGGAAAGCGCGCAGCGAGCGCGGCAGGTAGCGGTACGCGTCGCGGTCGCCGCCGAGCGCGACGGCGACGAGCGGCGCGACGCGCTCGAAGTACCACCAGTAGAGGGGCGCGAGAGCCGCGACGGGGTGCGACAGCTCGAGCAGCACGGCGCGCCCACCCGGCCGCAGGACGCGCCGGAACTCGCGGAGCGCGCGCGGCAGGTCGCCGACGTTGCGGATGGTGAAGCCGGTGACGATGCGGTCGAACGCGGCGTCCCGAAAGGGCAGCGCGGTCGCGCTCCCGACGACCGACGCGTACCGCGCGCCGTACCGGCGGAGACGCCGGCCCGACATCTCGAGCATGCGCGGCGCGAGGTCGAGGCCGACGACGGAGCTCGTCGGCGCCGAGGCCGCGAGCAGGCCGGCGCTGAGGTCGCCGGTGCCGACGCCGACGTCGACCGCGCGCTCGCCGGCGCCGAGGCGGGCGCGAGAGATGGCGCGGCGGCGCCACGACACGTCCGTGCCGAGCGAGAGCACGCGGTTGAGGAGGTCGTAGCGGGGAGAGATGCGGTCGAACATCTCGGCGATCCGGCGGTCGTGCTCGGCGGTCACGACGCGACGTTACGCGCCTTAGGCTTCAGGCGATGCAGGTCGCGACGCTGCCCCTCGTCCTCGACGTCGTCCTCCTCGAGCTCGCGATCGGCGGAGCGTTCCTCGTCTGGGCGCTCGATCGCACGAGACAGGCTCCGGCCGGCTTCCTCAAGCTGACCGCGGCCGTCGACGCGGGCTGCGGGATCCTCGCGTTCCTGCTCGTCCCGGTGCTTCCGCGGGGAACGCTGGCCGAGAGCGCGCAGCTGCACGCTCCCGCGATCGACTCGTTCGCGCTCGCGGTCACCGTCCTCGCCGTCCTCCTCGTCGCGCAGCTGCTCACGACGTTCGTGCCGTGGCGGACGCTGCGCACGGTCGTGAGCCTCGTGACGCTCGTCGTCGGCGGCGGCGCGCTCGTCGCTGCCGCGGTCGCGCGCCCCGGCGACCCGCAGTACGACGTGTTCGCGCTGGCCGCGCTCCCGCTCGGAGCCATCGCCCTCGGCGGCGTCGACGGCGCGATGCTCCTCGGCCACTGGTACCTGGTGACCCCGAAGCTGTCCCCGCTGCCGCTGCAGCGCGCGTCCCTCATCGTCGTCGCCGCCATCGTGCTCCAGGGGGTCGTCGTCGCCGTGACCGTGGCGCGCGGCGAGCTCACCGGCGCTCTCAACACGTCGCTCGCCGTGGCCATCGGGATCCGCGTGGGCGTCGGCATCCTCATGACGCTCGCCCTCGTCATCGCGGGTTGGTGGACGGCGCGGATGAACACGCAGTCGTCGACGGGCCTGCTCTACGTGGCGCTGGGGACGGCGCTCGCGGGCGAAGTGGCCGCCCGCGTCCTCTATTACGTGACGGGGAGCGCTATCTAGCGGCCGCTCTCCTGCGGTGGGTCTCGCGGGCGAGCTCTTCGATCTCCTCCCACTCGCGCGCCGCGTACAGGAGCGACGACATGGCCGATCCGACGAGGAGCACCAGCAGTCCGGCGATGGCCATGAGGAACGGCAGCGGCGCGGCGCCGGCGGCTCCGAGGTCGGTCGAGCGCAGCGCGGCGGACGCGGCATAGAGGACGATGACCGCGAGCGCGCCGCCGGCGTCGAGCCGCGCCAGCGTGCGCTCCTCCTCCGGGACGTCGCGCATCTCGGCGACGGCGGTGACGAGGGCGAGAATGCCGAGGATCGCCGTCGCCGCGCACAGCCAGTAGGCGCCCACGACGAAGCCGTTCGTATCGCGCGAGCCGAGGCCGATCCACGCCATCAGGTCGAGGAGCGTGACCGCGACGCCCAGGCCGAGAGCGACGTTGCCGAGGGGCGGGCGCAGGGCGAAGCCGAAGCGGCGTCCCTCCAGGAGATCCCTCACGACGGTCGATGCTAGCGGGGATCGACCCGCGCGGCGCTCCGCCACGTATAAGGTGGAGTGATGCGGACCCCGAGCGGCACCGCCGTGTTGGCGGGCGGGGTGGCGATGGCGTTCGCCCTCCTCGTCGTCCTGCTGCTCAGCGAAACGGGCGTCCCCTTCCCTCCGGTCGCCCTCGGGCAGGCGATCGTCGAGGCGCTGCCGGGCGCCGTCAGCGTCCCGCTCATCGAGCTCCTCCAGCACTGGGCCGAGCGCCTCCTCGTCATCGGGGTCCTCGCCCTCTACCT
>JAGWSB010000050.1 GCA_028876375.1 Chloroflexota bacterium
TCGACACCTGCGACCTCGTGATCATGGTCGGCCTCGACCCCGTCGAGCTCGACCGCGACTGGACGGCGAAGGCGCGCGTCGTCCACGTCGGTCCGCTGCCGAACGACGACCGCTACTACGCGAGCGACGTCGAGGTCGTCGGGCGCGTCGACGACGTCCTCGAGCGCCTGCGGCTCGCGGCCGCGCCGGAGCCCAAGCTCAAGCTCGAGGACCTGCGCGCGTTCCGCGACGCGTTCAGCGCGCGCATCCGTCCGGAGCGCACGGGGCTCACCGCGCAACGCGTGCTCGCCGAGCTCCGCGAAGCGCTCCCCGAGGACGCCCTCGTCACGACCGACGTCGGATACAACAAAGCCGTCACGACGCAGTGCTGGCGCGCGTACCGGCCGCGCACGTTCTTCGTCTCGAACGGCCTCTCGTCGATGGGGTACGGCCTCCCCGCCGCGATCGGCCTCAAGCTCCAGCAGCGCGAGAGGGCCGTCGCGTGCGTCATCGCCGACGGCGGCCTCGGCATGGTGACCGCGGAGCTCGAGACCGCGGCGCGGTGCGGCCTCGGGATCCTCGTCGTCGTCCTCTCCGACGCCGCGCTGTCGCAGATCCGCGCCGGACAGGAGCGCCGCGGCTACCCCGTCACCGGGACGACGTTCGGCGCGGCCGACCACGTCGCGCTCGCGCGCGCGTTCGGGATCGAGGGCATCGAGGTCGCGACGGTCGAGGAGCTGCGGACCGCGCTCGCGGGCGCGGCGGCGCTCGAGCGGCCGCGGATCGTCGCGGCGCGCATCGACGCGAGCGCGTATTCCGTCTAGTCGATCTAGTCGGCGGGCGACGCCTCCGCCTCCACCTCGGCCTCCGTCTCGGCCGACAGCGTGATGTGCGCCGGGAGCGTCGCGCCGACGAACGCGGACGAGAGTCCGACGGCGGCGAAGGCGAGGAAGAGCGACGGAAGTCCCGTCATGTCCGTCGCGAGCGCCGCGGCGGCGGCGATCGACCCGACCATCCCGCCGAAGTATCGGCTCGTCTGCGTCATGCCCGACGCGAGCGACGCGAGCCGCTCCGGGGCGGCGTCGACCGCGGCGATCCGCGTCGCCGGGAAGTTGAGCGCCAGGCCCGCGCCCATGATCGGCATGCTGAGGAGCAGGACCCCGGGATCCGCGACGCCGTGGAGGAGGACGGGGAGCCCGAGCCCGACGGCGAGGCACACGCCGCCCAACGCGGTCGGGACGCGCGCGCCGAAGCGGTCGACGAGCGCGCCGGAGACGGGCGAGAGGAGGATGACGGCGATCGACTGCGCGGTGAGGACGACCCCGGTGCGCAGGCTCGCGTCGGAAAGCCCGGCGAGGGCGATGGGCACGGCGATGTAGGTCCCGTACAGGGTGAGGTTGGTGAGCCCGATCGTCGCGTTCGCGGTCGTGAAGGGCCGCAGGCGGAAGAGCCCCGGCGGCAGCGCGGGGTCGTCGAGGCGCGACTCGTAGCGGAACAGGAGCACGCCGCCCGCGACAACGGCGGCGAGCAGGACGAACGTGAGCGGATCGGCGATCGCGTTCTCGCGGGTGAGGGTCCACCCCGCGACGGAGAGGAGGACGCCGACGGAGAGCGCGCCGACGAGGTCGAGGGGCGTCCGCCGGCGCGTGACGTCACGCGGGATGTACGACCAGGCGAGGACGAGGATCACCGCGACGATCGGGACGTTCACCGCGAAGACCCAGCGCCAGTCGAACGTCGCGAGGAGGCCGCCGAGGACGGGGCCGACGGAGGCGCCCATGCCGCCGAAGGCTCCGGAGATGCCGAAGTACGTGCCCGTCCGGCCCGCCGCGGCGTTCCCGCGGAGCAGCCCCATCGCGTTCGGGCTGATCGCGGCGCCGCACAGCGCGATGAGCACCCGGAGGCCGGTGAGCGCGGCGAACGTCGGGGCGAAGGACGCGACCAGCGAGAGGACCGCGAAGCCGACCAGCGCGGCGAGGAGGACACGCCGGCGCCCATAGCGGTCGCCGATACGGCCGCCGATCGGCTGCAGAGCCGCCATCGCGATGAGGTACGAGGTGACGAGCCACGCCGCGGCGGCGCGGTCGACGCCGAGGTCGCGCCCGATGGAGGGGAGGGCCACGACGATCATCGTCGAATTCAGGGGAACGAGGAAGTTGGCGAGCGCTATCGCCACGATGAAAAGGGGGATGCGCGGCATGCACACGTAGGGTAGGCCGACGGCCCCGATCTGCGGCATCATGCTCGCGAGTGAGCCGTCACGAGATCCGCTTCGAGCTGAACGGGGAAGCGCGCACGGCCGAGGTGGAGGCGGACCGTCTGCTCCTCGACCTGCTGCGTGCCGACCTCGGAGCCACGGGCACGAAAGAGGGATGCCGCATCGGCATCTGCGGAACGTGCACAGTGCTCATCGACGGTCGGCCGATCTCGTCGTGCCTCTATCCCGCCGTCTACGCCGACGGGCGAAAGGTCCGCACCATCGAGGGGATAGCCCCCGACGGCGGCAAGCTGACCCCGCTGCAGCAGGCGTTCATCGAGCAGGGCGGATTCCAGTGCGGGATCTGCACGCCGGGGCAGATCGTGTCGGCGACGGCGCTCCTCGAGGCCCACCCGAAGCCGACGGAGGACGAGATCCGCCGCTGGATGATGGGCAACCTCTGCCGCTGCACCGGCTACTTCGGCATCCGCCGCGCGATCGAGACGGCGGCGGGGACGGCGCGGTGAGCTTCGAGCTCCACCGCCCGCGCTCGCTCGACGAGGCGCTGACGCTGCTCGAGAAGAACGAGGGCGCGCACGTCATGGCCGGCGCGACCGCGCTCGTCCTGCTCATGCGCCAGGGGCTGGTGCGGCCGTCGGTCGTCGTGTCGCTGCGCGACGCGGGCCTCGGCGGGATCCGCGCGGAGAGCGACGGCGCGCTGTGGCTCGGCGCGACGACGACGATCCGCGAGGCCGAGGAGAGCCCGCTGGTGCGGTCGTTCTGCCCGGCCCTCGCGGAGGCCTTCGGGCACGTCGCGACCGTGCGCGTGCGCGACCAGGCGACCGTGGGCGGCAACCTCGCGCACGCCGACCCGGCGCAGGACCCGCCGCCGATGCTCCTCGCGCTCGGCGCGGAGGTCGAGCTGGCGAAGGCCGGGCGGAAGAAGCCGCGGCGCATCCCCGTGGAGGAGCTCCTCGTCGGGCTGTTCGAGACCTCGATCGAGGAAGGCGAGATCCTCACCGGCGTCCGCGTCCCGCCGCTCCCCGCGGGGACGCGCGCGACGTACGTGAAGTTCCTCCCGCGCACCGAGGACGACTACGCGACCGTGTCCGTCGCCGCGGTCGGACGCGTCACGAACGGCGCGCTCATGGACGCACGGATCGCGCTCGGCTCCGTCGGTCCCACCGCGGTGCGCGCCCGGAAGACCGAGGCGGCGCTGCGCGAGGTCGCGCTCATGCCCGGAGGCGCCGACAACGGACGCCTCACCGCCGCGGCCGCCCTCGTGCGCGACGAGATCGACCCCCTCGACGACATCCGCGGCAGCGCCGAGTACAAGCGCGAGATGGCGCGGGTGTGGACGGAGCGCGCGGTGCGCTCGCTGCTGTCGTGAGGTTCGAGCACGTCGTCAAGCTCCCCGTCCCGGCCGCGGTCGCGTGGCCGCGCGTCGTCGACGTTCCCGAGGTCGCGAAGTGCGTTCCCGGCGTGGACAGCGTCACGCAGTCCGGCCCCGACACGTACCGCGGCGCGGTGCGGGTCGCGGTCGGTCCGGTGAAGCTGAAGCTCGAGGGCAACGTCGTCGTGACCAAGCGCGACGAGGCCGCCGGCGAGGCGGCGATGCGCCTCGAGGCCGCGGACAAGGGCATCGGCGGGACCGTGCGCGCGGACGTGCGGATGACGCTCACGGACAACGGCGCGGGGAGCGAGCTGCGCATGGTGACGGAGGCGACGCTCGCCGGCCGCATCGGCGACCTCGGCCAGCCGATCGTGAAGCGCAAGGCGGATCAGGTCGTCGCCGAGTTCGCTCGATGCCTCGAGCGCACCCTGGGGGAGGCGTCATGAGCGCGGTGGAGACGCACCCGGCGATCCCATACCTCCCGACGCCCGAGGAGCGCGTCGAGGGGCGCGAGAAGGTCACCGGCCACGCGCGCTACGCGATGGACGTGCCGATCGCGGGGGCGCTGTGGGCGGCCTTCGTCGGATCCCCCTACCCGCACGCGCGCGTCGTCAGCGTCGACGCGAAGCGCGCGCTCCGGATGAAGGGCGTCCGCGCCGTCATCAGCGGCAAGGACACCGCGCCGGTGCGCTTCGGCCGCCGCCTCCAGGACTGGCCGATCCTCGCGCACGACCGGGTGCGCTTCATGGGCGAGCGCGTCGCGGCCGTCGCCGCGGACACGCGCGAGCTCGCCGAGGAAGCGGCGCGCGCCATCGAGGTCGAGTACGAGGAGCTGCCGCCGGTCTTCACGCTCGAGGCGGCGCTCGCCCCGGAGGCGCCCGTCCTCCACCCCGAGCGCGCGTCGTACCTGTACCTCGGCGGCGGCGAGCCGCCGAAGACGACGCATCCGAACCAGCAGGGCGTCGTCATCCACGAGCACGGCGACGTCGCGGCGGGGTTCGCGGCGGCGGCGCGCGTCTTCGAGCACACCTTCGAGTACGCCCGCAACCACCAGGGCTACCTCGAGCCGCGCGGGACGATCGTGTGGATCGAGAAGGACGGCGTCGTCCACGTCGTCACGACGAACAAGGCGCCCTTCACGCTGCGGATGCAGCTCTCGAAGGCGCTCGGCATCCCCGAGGAGACGATCGTCGTCGACGCCGGGTACATCGGCGGCGACTTCGGCGGGAAGGGGCTCTCCATCGACGAGCCGGCGCTCTACTTCCTCGCGAAGAAGACGAGGCGCCCCGTCCGGTCGCTCCTCTCGCTGAGCGACGACTTCCAGGTGACGAACCCGCGGCACCCCGGAACGCTCCGCCTGCGGACGGCGGTCGACGCCGAGGGGCGCATCCTCGCGCACGAGGCTCACGTCCTCCTCGACGGCGGCGCGTACGCCGCGGGCAAGCCGCAGGCGGGCCTCATCCCCGGCGACGCCGGCCTCCTCCTCGCGGGGTACCGCGTCCCCGCGGCGCGCGTCGAGGTCGTGACCGTCTACACCAACAACGAGCCGGCCGGCCACGTGCGCTCACCGGGGCAGCCGCAGAGCGCGTTCGCCGCGGACTCGCAGATCGACGAGATCGCCCGCGAGATGGGCATCGACCCGCTCGAGATCCGCCTGCGCAACGCGATCCAGCCGGGCGAGACGGACATCACCGGCCACGAGTGGCACGACCACCTCGCGCGCGAGGTCCTGGAGACGCTGGCGCGCGAGATGAAGTGGGACAGGCCGCTCGAGCAGCGCAGCCTCGGCGCGAGCGCGCTCGACGGACCCGCGGTGCCGCGAAGCTCGACGCTCGTCGGCCGCGGCATCGGCTACTGCGCGCGTCACGTCGGCCGCGGGAAGACCGAGCTCGAGGTCGAGGTCGCCGAGGACGGCTGCGTGTACGTCATCACCGGCGCGCCCGACCAGGGCGGCGGCGCGCACACGATGCTCCAGCGCGTCGTCGCCGCGGAGCTCGGCCTGCCGGTGGAGCGGGTGCGCGCGCGGCGCGGCACGACGGCGGAGACGCGGCACGACCCCGGGGTCGGCGGCAGCCGCTTCACGCCGGTCGCGGGCGGCGCGGCGATCGACGGCGCGCGCAGGCTCAGGGCCGAGCTCGAGAAGCTCTCATCCGACCTCGACGAGGCCCTCCGCCTGGCCGCGGAGCGCCACCTGCGCGTCCCGGGGATGTTCGACCAGACGCAGTCGCGCTACAGCGTGTGCGCGTACGGCGTGACGGTCGCGGTCGACCGCGACACCGGCCAGTTCCGCGTGACCGACGCCGTCCTCGTCGCCGACGTCGGCACCGTCATCAACCCCGTCGCGCACCGCGGCCAGCTCGAGGGCGCCTTCGCGTTCGGCCTCGGGCAGACGGTCATGGAGGACCTGGTCATCGAGGACGGCCGCGTCGTGACGGCGAACCTCGACGGCTACAAGCTCCCGACGATGCCCGACGTCCCGCCGCTCCGGATCGTCCTGCTCACCGAGGACTACGGCCCCGGCCCGTTCGGCGCGAAGTCGGTGGGTGAGCTCGCGAACGCCGCGGTCGGTCCCGCGGTCGCCAACGCGGTGCGCGACGCGATCGGAAGGCGCGTGTGGAGCTGCCCCATCACGTCCGAGAAGGTGTTCGAGGCGCTGAGCGGAGCGCGCGGCTGAGCTCCATCGGGCGCCTCGCGCCCGGGCTCGCCGTCGCCGTCGCGGTCGCCATCGTCGCGCGGCTCGTCGCCGATGCGGCGCCGGCGTACCTCAACGAGATCCTCGTCGCGGTGCTGCTCGGGATCGTGTTCGCGAACGTCGGCCGTCCGCTCCCGGCCTCCGTCGCGCCCGGCGTCCGCTTCGCCGTCCAGCGCGTGCTGCGCTTCGGCATCATCCTGCTCGGCGCGCGCCTCAGCCTCCAGGCCGTCGTCGCCATCGGCGCGGGCGCGCTGGGGCTCGTCCTGGTATCGATGTCCGTTGCGTTCACCGCGGCGATCCTCGTCGGCCGCGGCCTGCGCCTACCGCCGCGGCTCGCGCTGCTCATCGGCGTCGGCACCGCGGTCTGCGGCAACTCGGCCATCGTCGCGACGGCGCCGGTCATCGACGCCGAGGACCGCGAGACGAGCTTCGCCGTCGCCACGATCACGCTCTTCGGCACGCTCGCGCTCTTCCTCTACCCGTTCATCGGGCACGCCCTCGCCCTCGGCGACACGACGTTCGGCGTGTGGAGCGGCGTCGCGGTGAACGACACGAGCCAGGTCGTCGCGACGAGCGGGGCGTACTCGCTCGCCGCGCGCGACGTGGCCACGGTCGTCAAGCTCGTGCGCAACGCGCTCATGGCGCCGCTCATCGTCGGCATCGCGTGGTGGTGGCGGCGCAGCGGCGAGGCCGCCGGCCAGAACGTCGGCCGCAGCGTGCGCAGCGCCGTGCCGCTGTTCGTGCTCGGCTTCCTCGCGCTCGCGCTCCTGCGCACGCTCGGGATCATCACGCCGGCGCTCGCCGGGCCCATCGACTACGCCGCGACGACGCTCATCCTCATCGCGCTCGCCGGCGTCGGCCTCAACACGCGCGTCGTGCAGCTGCGCTCCATCGGCGCGACGCCCTTCTTCGCCGGGCTCGCGACGGCGTCGGTCCTCGCGGCGCTCAGCCTCTCGGTCATCGTCGGCCTGGGCGTCGCGCCGCACTAGGCTCAGCGGCGTGAAGCTCGACGCCATCGTGTTCGACGTCGACGGCGTCCTCGTGGAGACGGAGTCCTCGTACATCGAGGCGGTCGCGCGCTGCGCGCAGTGGCTGCTGGTGCACGAGCTCGGCCTCGCCGACGACGGACCGGCCGTCGACCACACGACGATCCACCAGTGGAAGCGGAGCGGGCGGTGGAACGACGACTGGGACCTCTCCTACGCGCTCTACGAGTGGCTCGCGGCCGCGCCCGGCGCGACGACGACGGCGCGTCGCCGCGCCGCCGGCGACGCCGAGGCCGCGGCCGGGCGTGCGGTCGCGGTCGACCGCGCGCGCTGGGAAGCGATCCGCGGCGTGTTCGAGGAGATCTACAACGGCACGCCCGTCGCGGTCGCGCGCTACGGCGTGCCCGCGCGGGTGAAGCAGCAGCACGGCCTCGCCGAGACGGAGACGGTGCTCCTCGAGGCCGGACTGCTGGCGCAGCTGACGGAGCTCGGCATCGACAAGGTCGGGATCGTCACCGGCCGCTCGATCGTCGACTGGGAGCCGGTGCGGCCGCGCATCCCGCTGCCCGTCGACGTCGTCGTCGCGACGATGGAGGACGGGAAGAAGCCGGATCCGGCGCCGCTGGCGAAGGTCGTGCGCATGCTGCGCCCGCGCGCGTTCGTCGCCGTGGGCGACACGATGGCCGACCTCGAGATGGTGCTGCGCTGGAACGCGACGCCCGCGGGGAGCACGACGCCGGGGATCGCCGTCACGCTCTGCCCGCGCGAGGACGAGGCGACCTACCGCGCCGCGGGGGCGACGCTCTTCATCCGCTCGCTGGCCGACCTGCCTTCGCTGCTGAGATCCGCTTCTTCTCCGCCAGTGACGCGGCGATCTCCTCCGGCTTGAGGTCCATCTCGATGACGAGCACGAGGAGCATGTAGAGCAGGTCGGTCATCTCGGAGATCGTGCGCTCGCGGGTCTCGCTCACCGCCGCGAGAGCGACCTCGAGGCCCTCCTCGCCGACCTTTTGCGCGATCTTCGCGACGCCCTCGCGGAACAGCGTCGCGCTGTACGAGCCTTCGGGGAGGTCGCGCTTGCGCTCGGCGAGGAGAGAAGCGAGCTCGCTCAGGGTGCGCGCGAGGGTCGGCGCGGGGTCGTCGCCCCAGCACGTCGCGCTGCCGGTGTGGCACACCGGCCCCGTGGGGTGCGCGCGGACGAGGAGCGCGTCGCCGTCGCAGTCCGCGGCGATGGAGACGACGTGCAGGCTGTTGCCGCTCGTCTCGCCCTTGCGCCACAGCTTGCCGCGCGAGCGGCTGTGGAAGTGGACGTCGCCGGTGCGCTCCGTCGCGTCGAGCGCCTCCTGGTCCATCCACCCGAGCATGAGCACGCTGCCCGTCGACGCGTCCTGCACGATCGCGGGCGCGAGACCCCTGTCGTCCCACGTCACGTTCATCGGCGTACCGGGGCCTCCGCCGGACGCACCGCGATGCGTGCCGCGGCGAGCGCGCCCTTCACGTCGCCGACGGTCGTCTCGGCGAAGTGGAAGATCGAGGCCGCGAGGCCCGCGTCGGCCGGCGTGCGCTCGAAGAGCGCGACGAAGTCGGCCGGGCCGGACGCGCCGCCGGAGGCGATGACGGGCACGTCGACCGCCGACGCGACGGCCGCGGTGAGCGGGAGGTCGAAGCCGAGCTTGGTGCCGTCGGTCTCCATGCTCGTGAGGAGGATCTCGCCGGCGCCGCGCTCGCAGCCTTCCTTCGCCCAGCGCACCGCGTCGCGCCCGGTCGGGGTGCGGCCGCCGTCGATGACGACCTCCCAGCCGTCCGCGACCTTCCGCGCGTCGATGGCGAGGACCATCGCCTGCGAGCCGAAGCGGCCGGCGACGGCCGAGATGACCGACGGATCGCGCACCGCGGCGCTGTTGAGCGCGACCTTGTCGGCGCCCACGCGCAGGATCTCGCCGGCCTCGTCGGCGTCGCGGATCCCGCCGCCCACGGTGAAGGGGATGAACAGCTCGTCGGCGACGCGCGACGCGAGGTCGACGACGGTCCGCCGCCGCTCCGCGGACGCGGTGATGTCGAGGAAGCACAGCTCGTCGGCCCCCTGATCGTCGTAGCGGCGCGCGAGCTCGACGGGGTCGCCCGCGTCGCGCAGGTCGACGAAGCGAGTGCCCTTCACGACCCGGCCGTCCTTGACGTCGAGACAGGGGACGATGCGCTTCGCCAGGGTCATGCGACGGCCTCGGCGAACGTCTCGAGCAGGCGGAGGCCCGCGGCGCCCGACTTCTCGGGGTGGAACTGGACGCCCAGGAGGCCCGCGCCGCCGACGATGGCCGCCCTCTCGCCGCCGTAGTCGACCGTGCCGATGACGAGGTCGGCCTTCGCATCGGCGGCGTAGCTGTGCACGAAGTAGTACCAGCCGTCCGCCGCGGCGAGCCAGGGGTGCGCCGCGCGGACGCGCACCTCGTTCCAGCCGATCTGGGGCAGGCGCGGCACGTCGCGCATCCTCCGCACCCGCCCGGCGATGAACCCCAGCCCGGGCGCGTCCTCGGCCTCTTCGCTGCCCTCGAAGAACAGCTGCATCCCGACGCAGATGCCGAGGATGGGAACGCCGCGCTCGCGCGCCTCGGTGACCGCGGGACCGAGGTGATAGCGCTGGAACTCGCGCGAGCAGTGGCCGAAGTGGCCGACGCCGGGGAGCACGATCGCTCTGGCGCCGCGCAGCAGCTCCGGATCGCGCACCAGCTCGGCCTCGTAGCCGACGGCGTGGAACGCTTTCCGCACGCTCGCGAGGTTGCCGACCCCGTAGTCGCAGATGGCGATCATCAGAGCGCGCCTTTGCTCGAGGGCACCCCTCTGCGGCGCGGATCGCGCTGCGCGGCGGCGTCGACGGTGCGGCCGAGCCCCTTCATCGTCGCCTCGAGCAAGTGGTGCGGGTCGCCTCCGCGCAGCTGGGCGACGTGGAGCGCGAGACGCCCCGTGCGCGCGAAGGACTCGAGGAAGTGCGCGAAGAGGCGCGTGTCGAACTCGCCGACGATGCGCTCCTTCGGCGCGAGGTCGGTGACGCACGCCGGCCGACCGCCGAGGTCGACCGCGACCGTCACGAGGCACTCGTCCATCGGCACGGTGAGCGAGGCGAAGCGCACGATGCCCTTGCGATCCTTGAGCGCCGCGTCGAGCGCCGACCCGAGGGCCAGGCCGAGATCCTCGACCGTGTGGTGCTGGTCGACCTCGAGGTCGCCCCGCGCGTGGACGGTGAGGTCGATGAGGCCATGGGTCGCGAAGAGGTCGAGCATGTGGTCGAGGAACGGGATCCCCGTCGTGACGTCGGTGCGCCCCTTGCCGTCGAGGCGAAGGGCGACGCGGATGTCCGTCTCCTTCGTCTTGCGCTTGTACGAGCCGCGGCGGATGACGGGAGTCATGCGGCGACCGCCGCGCCGAAGACCGACCGGAGGGCCGCGATGAAGCGGTCGTTCTCGTCCGGCGTGCCGATGCTCACGCGCAGGCACCCCGCGCAGCCCGGCCAGCTCGAGAGGTCGCGCAGGAGGACGCTTTCGCGGAGGAAACGCGCGTGCACCTCCTCGGTCGTGCCCGCGCGGAGCCGGAAGAGGATGAAGTTCGTCTCGGACGGGAACGCCTCGATCGACGAGACGCGCCGCAGCGCCGCATGGACGCGCTCGCGCTCGGTGCGATTCCGTTCGACGCGTCCGCGTATCGCGGCGTCGTCGCGCGCGATCTTCGCGCCGACGGCGGCCGTGATCGAGCTCAGGTTGTACGGCAGCTGCACGCCGCGGTACATGTCCGCCACCTTCGGGTGCGCGAGGAGGATCCCGAGCCGCAGGCCGGCCGCGGCGCGCGCCTTCGAGAACGTCTTCGTCACGACGAGGTTGGGGTGCTCGGCGATGCGCGGAACGACGGTGAAGCCGGCGAAGTCCGCGTAGGCCTCGTCGACGAGGACGAGCGAACGCGGGACCGCGCGCGCGACGGAGAGGATCACGTCCTCGCCGACGAGCGTCCCGCTCGGGTTGTTCGGCGAGCAGATGACGACGATCTCGGGACGGTGCCGCTCGACCGCCGCGAGCGCGCGCTCGGCCGGGAGCGAGTACGGGAGGCCGACGAGCTCGTCGATCACGCTGCCGCCGGCGGTCTGCGTCAGGCGCGCGTGCATCGAGTACGTCGGCTGGAAGAGCAGCGTCTTCCGGCCGTGGCCGCCGAAGAGCAGGAACGTGTAGAGGAGGACCTCGTTGCTGCCGTTCCCCACCACGATCTGATCGGGCCCGACGCCGTAGCGCCGCGCCAGCGCGTCCAGGAGGTCGCGCGCCGCGGTCGGATAGCGGTTCAGGAGGAGCGCCTCGAGCTCGTCGTCCGACAGATAGCGCGCGGCCGGGTTCGGGTCGGCCCACTCGTTGGCCTGCAGCCGCACGTCCGCGGCCATCTGCTGCGTGCGGTACGGCGCGAAGCCGGTCAGGTCGGGGCGCGCCTGGGGAAGGACGTCGCTCATCCGCGCAGGTCCATCGAGGCGGCGTGGAACCTCATGCCCTCATAGCGTGCCACCTCGGCGCCCCAGTACGCGGCCGCGCGGAGCGGCGCGGTCGCGCGGACGCGCGTCGTCCAGCGGATCATGTCCTCGACGCGCAGCGCCGAGGCCCAGCGCGCCGTCCCGCCGGTCGGGAGGACGTGGTTCGAGCCCGCGACGTAGTCGCCGAACGCGACCGCGGTCCGCGATCCGACGAAGACGGCGCCGGCGCGGCGCGTGCGCGGCGCGAGGCGCTCCGCCGCGCGGCCGGAGAGGCTGAGGTGCTCCGGAGCGGCCTCGGCCGCCGCGGCGACCGCGAGCGCGAGCGATGGAGCGCGGTAGAGCCCGATCGTGCCGCGCGGCGCGCCGATGGCGTCGATGGCCTTGGCGACGGTGCGCAGCAGGGTCGCGCTGTCGCTGATCAGCGCCGCGTACGGTCCGCCGCCGTGCTCGGCCTGCGCCTCGAGGTCGAGCGCGATGGCCGCCGGGTCGGCGTCCGCGGACGCGACCACGACCAGCTCGCTCGGACCGGCGAGCGAGTCGATGCCGACGTCGGCCGACACCAGCCACTTCGCCGCGGTCGTGTAGGCGTTGCCCGGACCGACGATGGCGTCGACGCGCGGGCACAGGTCGGTGCCGTAAGCGAGCGCGGCGACGGCCGCGGCGCCTCCGGCGCGGTAGACGCCGGTCGCGCCGGCGACGACGGCCGCGTACGAGAGGACGGGATCGAGCGATCCGTCGCGCGGCATCGGCGACGCGATGACGAGCTCGCCCACCCCGGCGACGGCAGCGGGCGCTCCGACCATGAGCGCGGTGGACGGGTAGCCGACCGTCCCGCGCGGGACGCATCCGCCCACGCGCTCGAGCGGCTCGGGCGCGAGCTCGACGCGGAACGCGCGTCCGCGGTGGACGATCGGGCGCGGCCGCTGCGCGCGGTGCGCCGCG
This sequence comes from Chloroflexota bacterium, assembly GCA_028876375.1. Lineage (GTDB taxonomy): Bacteria > Chloroflexota > Limnocylindria > P2-11E > P2-11E > JACPOT01. Next base: position 12,688 of record JAGWSB010000050.1, read on the forward strand.
ACGAGATCGGCGTAGGAGCGGTCGATGGCGCGGCGCAGCTCGGACGGGCAGGCGCGCGCGGCGGCGCGCAGATCTCGCCGCCCGGCCCACAGGTCCCGCGCGCGCGCGCCGGCGAAGTCGAAGCGGCGGACCTCCTCGAGGACGGCGGCATCGCCGCGGCGCCGAACGGCGGCGATCGCGGAGCGCGCGTGGTCGACGACGCGCGGCTCGAGCACCGCTCTGCGCTGTCGCAGCGCGCGCCGGCGGAAGTCGGCCAGCCGCTCGACCTTCATCGCGAGGCCACCCACTTCTCGAACCGGTCGACGAGGCCGGCGATCCGCTCGCGGTCGCGCGCGTACGACGCGCGGTTCGCGATGAGTCGCGCGCTGCACGTCGTGATCTCCTCGACGATCTCGAGGTCGTTCTCGCGCAGCGTGCGACCGGTGCTGACCAGATCCACGATCTGATCGGACAGCCCCACCTGCGGCGCGAGCTCGACCGCCCCGTTGAGCTTGATGAGCTCGACCTGGATGCCGCGCTCGTCGAAGTGGCGCTGCGCGACGCGCGGATACTTCGTCGCCACTTCCAGCGATCCGAGGTGCTGGTACTCGGCGAGCGATCGATCGAGCGATCCCTTCGGCCCGGCGACGACGAAGCGGCAGACGCCGAAGCCGAGGTCGACGAGCTCGATCACGTCCTCTTCGGTCTCGAGGAGGACGTCGCGGCCGACGATCCCGAGGTCGGCGGCGCCGTGCGCGACGTACGTCGGGACGTCGGAGGGACGGCAGAGGACGTATTCGACGTCGCCGCTGCGCACGACGAGGCGGCGGTGGCCGGTGAGCCCGTCGATGGGAAGCCCGACGCCTTCGAGGGACGCGCGGATCTCGTCGAACATCGTCCCCTGCGCCAGAGCCATGCGCAAAGCCCGCACGTCCGGGGTGCGCGACGACGCATCTCGTGTCACCTGTTCGGACCCGCCTGCGAGAGCTCCCGAGCGGCCGCGTCGAGCGGCAGCTCCCGGCCGTCGATCCGAACGCGCTCCGCGCTGACGACCTCGGCGCGGACGATCGCGCGTCCGGCGCTTTCGGCGACGCCTCCGAGAGCGACGGCGAAGCCCCGTCCTCTGAGAGCCGCCGCGACGCGCAGCCGCACCGCGTCGTCGCCGCCCTCGAGGGACACGAGCGGCGCGTCGAAGCTCACCTTCCACCCGTCGGCGACGAGCGCCTGATGGAGCAGCGGGACGGCGATCCCGAAGCCCGTCGCCGCCCGGTCGGTCCCGTAGCGCGCGAGAAGCTCGTCGTAGCGGCCACCGGTGGCGATGGGCGCGCCGACGTGCGGCGAGACGACCTCGAAGACGATCCCGGTGTAGTAGGGCAGCGCGGGTATGACGCCGAGGTCCGGCACGCCCCACGGCGGGTCGCCGGCGAAGAGCTCGCGCGCGAGGTGGATGGTCTCGCGCAGGTCGCGGACGCACGCGAGGTCTCCCAGCGCCTCGATCCCGCGTCCGCGCACGGCGAGGGTGCGGCGCGCGTGCTCGAGGCGGTCCGCCGGCATCCCCGCATCCGCGGCCACGCGGAAGGCGCCGACCAGGTCGGAGCCGCGCAGGCGCTCGAGAACGGTCTCGACGGTGGCGGCCGGGAGGTCGGCGAAGAGCGCCCGGACCGCTCCCATGTGCCCGACCTCGATGGTGAACGAGCGCAGACCGAGCGACGTGAGCGCGTCGCAGAGGAGCGCGAGGATCTCGGCGTCGGCGACGGCGCCGGTGGGTCCGATGAGCTCGACACCCGCCTGGTCGTACTCGCGCTCCGAGCCCCGCATCGAGCGGTCCTGCCGGAACACCGTCGTGAAGTACGAGAGGCGGAGGGCGCCCTGCGCCTCGCGGTAGCGCTGCGCGACGACGCGCGCGAGCGCGGTGGTCACGTCCGGACGGAGCGCGAGGAGGTTGCCCTGGTCGAGGAAGCGCATCATCCGGCGCTCGTCGACGGTGCTCGCGGCGCGGGCGAACTCGACGCTCGGCGGCTCGAGGGGCACGTAGCCATACCGCTCGAACGCCTCCATCAGCGTCCGCTCGATCGCGTGGAGCTCCCGCGCCTCGGTGGGGAGGATGTCCCGGAACCCACGAGGCAGCGCGAGGTCGTCGTTCGCCGCGCTCACAAAGCTGCCTCCCTGAGAGGCGATGGTAGGGTGCGCGACGCTCGGTCGCTCGCCTGTCGCTAGGAGCCTGTCCCTGAAATGGTGTTCAGGGGTCGACCGATCGCGTACGATCCGGTCACAGCGCGCGGCGCGGGGAGCCAAGGGCTGCGGCTGCGGAGGACCGGTCCGTGCCGAAGACGTTCCGCCCGTACCAGCCCGACCAGCGGCTGCTCCTGCCGCAGGACCTCCACGAGATGCTGCCCGCGGGCGACCTCGCGTACTTCGTCCGCGAGACCGTCGAGGCCCTCGACCTCTCGGCGATCCTCAAGGAGTACGCCGAGGAGCGCGGCCAGCCGCCGTTCCATCCGGCGATGATGACGACGCTGCTCTTGTACGCGTACGCCCGCGGCGTGCGCTCCTCGCGCAAGATCGCCCAGGCCTGCGAGCGCGACATCGGCTTCATGGTCGTGGCCGCCCTGGCCCGTCCGGACTTCCGCACCATCGCCAAGTTCCGCGCGGGGCACCTCAAAGCCCTGGCCGGCCTGTTCACGCAGGTGCTGCGGATCTGCCAGCGGGCCGGGCTGGTGCGCCTCGGCCACATCGCCATCGACGGCACCAAGATCAAGGCCAATGCCAGCCGCCACAAGGCCATGAGCTACCGGCGCATGGCCGAGGTCGAGCCGGCGCTGCGGGCCGAGGTCGAGCGGATCCTCAAGGAGCACGGAGCGACCGACCTCGCCGAGGACAAGGCGCACGGCAAGGGGCGCCGCGGCGACGAGCTGCCGGCGCACCTGCGCAGCAAGCAGCGGCGCCTGGCCAAGATCCAGGAGGCCAAGGCCGCGCTCGAGGCCGAGGCGCGCGAGCGCGCCGAGAAGGAGGGGCATCCCGGCGGCGGCGGCGCGCCGGCGGTCGATCCGAAGGCGCAGCGCAACTTCACCGACCCGGACGCGAAGATCATGAAGGACAGCGGCTCGGGCGCCTTCGTCGCCGGGTACAACGCGCAGCTCGCGGTCGACGCCGGCTCGCAGGTCATCGTGGCCACGGAGCTGACCACGCGCGCCACCGACGTCCAGGAGCTGCCACCCATGCTGGCGCAGGTGCGGCGCAACGCCGGGCGGCAGGCCCGCGAGTGCTCCGCCGATGCCGGCTACTGCTCCGAAGCCAACCTCGCCGACCTCGCGCGCCGCCGCATCCGCGCGTACGTCGCGGTGGGCAAGGACCGCCACGGCAGCGCGCCGGGGCAGAGCGCGCGAGCGATCCCCGCGGGCAGCCGACGTGCGGCCATGGCCGCGCGGTTGCGCCGCGGCGGCTGGCGCAGCCGCTACCGTCTGCGCAAGTGCACGGCCGAGCCGGTCATCGGCCAGATCAAGGGCGCTCGCGGGTTCCGCCGGTTCCTGCTGCGCGGCGCGGAGAAGGCGAGCGGGGAGTGGTCGCTCGCCTGCATCGCCCACAACCTCTTGAAGCTGTTCGGCGGCCAGCGAACGGCGCTGGCGAGTTGAAGATGACCTTGGCCAGCTCGCGCGGGACGCTCGAGCTCGCACATCGGGGCGCACCACGGCCGAGCTCATCGCATCCCGCCACGATGCCCGGCCGCCGCTGAGGAGGACGATCCGACCGTGATCAGCGAGGACCGCATCCACGCGCCACTTCTGAGCAATTCAGAGACGGGCTCCTAGCGGAGTGCCTTCTCGATCGCGCGCAGCCCCGTCTCTGGGCACCGCGACCGATCCCGTCGGGCGGCGTCTGGCCGATCCGCTTCGGCGCATGGCCGAGCGCGAGGGGGGACCGATCGGAGGTCCGCACCTTCGCCGAGGCGCGCGCACGATCGGCGCATCCCGCGAGTCGGTGTCCCGCCTCATCGCGCGCTGGGAGCGCGACGGGAGTGTGCGGGCAGGCCAGCGACGGGATCGAGATCGTGCACGAGGATCGGCTGCGGCGACGGGCCAAAGGCGACGTGAACGCCGCTCCGTCCGGGCGGTCGGGGGTGTCCGGTGAGAAGTCCTCAGCACCGATGTCGCCGCGCGATCCCATGGGTGTCTTGCGGCCGGCATCGGAGGCAGATCCTTAGAACGCAGGTCTCGGTGGCGCTAGAAGCCGCATGACGTGTACACCAAGCTGGAATGTTCGGTCGGGGTGGCGCCTTCCTCGTGGCTTTGGCCCTCGTCGCCGGATCCTGCGCGACGCCGACGGCCGGCCCCTCGCCGGCGGCCCCCACAGCGCGGCCCGAGAGCCGATCTCCGACACCTTCGGCGGTACCGCTCGCGGTCGCCGGGACGCTCGACCGCAGCCATGTCGCGGTCACGCCCACCGGCTCGGTCCCCTCGGGTAACGCTCTCGCGAACGTAGTCCTTGTGATACGGAACGTGGGCGACCGGGACGCGACCGAGCTGGCCGTCGTCGTGACCGGAAGCGACCTCGGAACATTGGGACCGGCGCCCGAGCACGTGGGGGGCGCGAGCCTGTTCCGGCTGCCGCCGCTCGCGCGTGGCGCGGAGACCCGCTTCTCCGTCGGCCTTTTCCTCTCCGGCCCCGGCTCGCACGAGGTCGCGATCGCCGTCCGCGCGCACGACGTCGCCGAGGTCGACCTCGGTCCCGTCGCTCTCACCGGGGTCGCGGGTGATCCGGGACCGCCCGATCCGGTCGCCTTCGGTGCGGTCCCGGCCGCCGCCACCGCGAGCCTCGCGCCCATCGCCGCTCAGCCGCCCGGAACCGCAGCAACGGCGCCGCCAGCGACCGGCCTGGTAGCGCCCGCCTTCTCCGCACCGGTCACCCTCGGCGCGGACGACCCCAGATACCGCGGCGGCGAGCCGACGCTGCAGGTGGGACCGACGGGGACGCTGTGGCTCACCGAGGTCGGCCCCGCGCAGATCTGGCGATCCACCGACGGCGGTGCCAGCTGGGCATCGGTGCCGCCGCCCCTCGCCAACGGCGGTGACGACCTCGACGCCGCCGAGGACGGGCGCGGCCGGCTGCACGTCGTCGACCAGTCCCACGACTGCGGCTTCTACTACCGCTCGTCGGACGGCGGCGGCACCTTCGAGCGGGTCCAGGCGACGCGCGGCGGCGGCCGCTGGATCGACGCACCCGGCGACTGCCAGCGTACGGGGAGCCTGCCCTTCGACCGCGGCTGGGTGCGCACGTTCGGCCCGGACGTCGTGTACATCGCCGACAAGGAGAGCGGGCACACCGCCGTCGAGGTCTCGAGCGACGGCGGCGACACCTTCACGTACATCCGTCGCGACACCGGCGAGGTGAGCGGCGCCGCTATCGATCCGCTCGACGGGACGCTCTACCTCCTCTACCAGGAGGGCGGCGCCTTCGACGCCCAGCGCGGCGCGATGGTGCAGCCCAGCGTGCTCGCGGACGCCACGCTCGACGGCGGGCGGACCTTCACGACGGCGCGTGTCGTCGACCGCCCCGGGCACGACGTCGGCGGCGGCTTCGCGACCGCGGCGGTCGACCGCGACCACAACGTCTACGTGGCCTGGTCCGACGACTCGGACGGCACGTACCAGATCTACCTCAGCGCCTCGCGGGACCACGGCCGGACCTGGAGCGCGCCCCTGCGCGTGAGCTCGCCGCGCGGCGCGAACGTGTACCCGACGGTCGTCGCCGGCGATCCCGGCCGCGTCGCCGTCGCGTGGTACGGCACGTCCGATCCCGCACGGTCGCGAAGCGACGCGCCCGATGCCCGCTGGTCCGTCTACGTCGCGCTCACGGTCGACGCGCTGGCCCTCCGTCCGACCTTGGTCGAGACGACCGTTGCGCCGACGCCGTTCCACCGCGGCCCCATCTGCGCGCACGTCTCGCAGTGCGACGGGTACGACACGACGAAAGCACAGCTCCCGCCCGGCTACGAGGCCGGCATCGCGGACTTCTTCGGGATGACGCTCGCTCGCGACGGCCCGCTCGTCGTCGCGTGGACGGATACGGGCGGCGGCCGGCCGAAGGACATGGTCGCGCGGCAGGTCGCGGGGACGCGCCTCAGCGGCCGCTGACGCCCCGGGTCAACCTCGCGTGCTACTCGAGCCGGCGTAGTGGCGCGGAGCGGCCGACCGCTGCGCGCAGGGGCCGCGCCGGGACGACGATGGCGTCGGCGAGTCGATGGATCTCGCGCCTCAGCCTCAGCTCGCACGTGCGCCGCCGCTCTGGTGACCCACCAGCGGAGGACGGAGGGGGTGCGAGAGGGCAAGCCTGCTGGAGCATGCGACGGCCACTCTGTGCCAGCCAAGCAGTTGCCGGTATGGGCCAGAAGTACTGTCCCCGTACTAGAGTGGGCACGCGTAGGCTCTGGTCTCAAGTTTCGTACGCCTACAGGCGGCACGATCGTCCTCGATGCATGCATTGCCCCGCGCGCGTCCGCGAGGAGTGGGTCGTGCCCCATCGGCCGCACCAGACTCAGGGCCCGCGGACTCTCCGGAGGAAGGCGTTCTTGGCGAACCAGCTCCGTGCGACATGAGACTCGACGAGTTCGTTCGCCTCTACGGCCTGCGCGCGCCACAGGTCATGTGGTTCCTCGGCGCAGGCGCCGCCGCGGCCGCGCGCGCCCACCGCGACGGACATGTGCTGGGACTTCAAGCGAAAGTTGTACTGCTCGCGACAACACGTCTCGGAGCGAAGCGTCGGTGACCTTGGGGATCCGATCGTCCGCGAGCGCCTACAGCAGTACTTCGATGCGCTCGGCGGCCTCCCAGCCGCTGGATCCGACGACGAGTACGCCCACTACTTCGAGGCCGCCTACCCCGATGAAGGCGACCGTCAGCGCTACCTCGCGCAGCACACGACCGCCGCGCGGCCCTCCTTTGGCCATCACGTTTTGGGCGCACTTCGCCACGGTGTCTCGGTGTTCAATCCTGCCTCTCGGGGAAACGTCGTGCGCTCGATGAAGGCTTAGCGCGGTAGCCGAAAATGGCCGATCGACGAAATCGAGACCGAAGACCGTCTTG